>JBHIXQ010000228.1:0-4938 GCA_041984705.1 Leptonemataceae bacterium
CTCTTTCCTGAAAATTCAGCAAATCCCGGTAAGCGAAAATTAGAGTATAAACGATCCTTCTCTCCGTTCGGAGAAATCAACTTCCTGCGAAATACGAAAGCATTTCTATCCAGATACAGGGTTCTCACTGGATTGTTTATTGGATTTATTTTTTTTCCTCTGCTACCTCCTCCACAGGCGCGGGATCTAACCGATGCTTTGCGTTCCTATATCCCTTCCTTGATGGAGGACCAGAATATCCAGGGGGTGCAGGTTTTTGTATTTAGACCCGGTCGGACCTACGCAGAGAGCTTTGGCGTTGTAAGTTCTGAATCCGGTGAAAAGCTTACGAACGATACAGCGTTCGCCGCCGGAGCTCTACGAGCACCTCTATCTGCCTATGCCTTCCTTTCCTATCTACAATCCAGAAGCATTGCCCTGGATCAGGACATTTCCATTCCTTCCGGGCAGGTCACTTCCGAGCAATTGCTTCTGATGACAGCGGGACTTCAAAGCACCCATGAAGGACTACTATCGCCGGGAGTGCAGGAATCCGTAGATAAGATTCGTAGCGAACTATTGAAAGAAACCATGGAGCAGACCCTGCCTGCAGGAAAGCACTATGTTTATGCACCCCAGGGCTATGAATGGCTATTTCGATCCAGAGAATTGAATCCCAACGAACTGGTAAGAAATGAAATCCTGAATCCTGCGAAAATGGAAAACACCTTCTTTTACGATGAACAGGAAGGGCGAAAACTGGCACAGGGTTATGAACCCAGAGGAAAGACCCCTGCGCCCATCGATTTACCGCGGGTAGCATTCAATAGCTACCTGGATTTGCTCACCACAGCCCAGGATTACGGTACTTTTCTGCAGAGACTTGCAGGCGAAGCGCGGTCTGGCGGAGAAGTGGCCCGGTATATCCTGGATCGTCGCTGGCAGACCGCCGTGTCTGGAGGTAGAAGTCCAGGGTTCTACTATCATAAATTATGCGGACCTTCAGGTCCTGGCTTTTATCGAATCCTTTCCCAGTATCCGGGATTTGCATCCGGTGCCATCTTCACCGAGGATGGGCGGGGAGCAGTGGTGCTCTTGAATGCCAGGCAGCAGATTACTCTACAAAAGATTCTGGATCGAATTATCCCGGATCTTTATCCTGAGTGCCGGGAATTCCTGGATAAAGTTCAGCCAGGCTATTATCCTGATAACGTAACACCGGCCATGCTGGAAGAGCTTACTGGCTATTACAGACCTAGATATCTACTTACCGGATCTGCAGATGTGTTTCGTTTTCTGGCGGATACCCATCTGGATCTGGAAGACAATCGGGTAAGGTTCTCCGGGTTCTTTGAAACCGAACCTTCCATTCATCTGGTTCCCCTGGCTCCGGATCTATTTATGGCCAGGGGACAGGCAGGCATGGACGGCTGGATGGTTCGAGTAATGCGGGATTCCGATGGAGAGGTTACGGGCCTGCAGACCGATCTGATGCCCTACGATAAGGTGAATGTAATGTTTTCCATCGGAGGGATCGTTGGATTTTCTGTTCTCGGTCTTGTAATGCTTGCCATCGGAATGGTCTGGTTTTTTGTGCGGCGAAGGGAGTCCTGATCATGAACAAACCCAAACATGTTGTCATTATAGGGGGAGGTTTTGCTGGAATCAACGCAGCCAAGCGTCTTGCTAAAGAGGATGAAGTTACAGTAACCCTCATCGACAGAAGGAATCATCATCTTTTTCAACCACTTCTATACCAGGTAGCCATGGCCGCCATCAGTCCGGCGGATATTGCTGTGCCCATTCGATCCATTGTTTCTGGATACGACAACATCGATGTACTCCTGGGTGTGGTGACAGGGGTGGATCTGAAGAACCGCAAGGTCAAGTGTGACTTTGGAGACGTAGACTACGACTATTTAATCTCCTGCGCAGGTGCTACCCATAGCTATTTTGGAAACGATCAGTGGGAAGACTTTGCTCCCGGATTAAAATCCCTGGAGGAAGCTACCGAGATTCGCAAGCGGATGCTGATCGCCTATGAACTGGCAGAACGCGAAACGGATCCTGCTGTTCAGAAGGAACTTTTAACCTTTGTTATTGTGGGCGGTGGCCCGACCGGTGTGGAACTGGCCGGGGCCCTGGGGGAAATCAGCCGCTACACCCTGGAAAGGGATTTTCGTAATATTGATCCACGTAGAACCAGAATCATTCTGGTTGAGGGAGCCTCTCGTATCCTCAATCAGTTCTCGGAAGAGATCTCCGAACATGCAAGCCGGGAGCTGGAAAGACTGGGGGTTACCATCTGGACCAACAGTATGGTCTCTGACGTGGATGAGCACGGTGTGGTTGTAGGCGAAGAGGTCATTCGGGCTCAAACAGTGCTCTGGGCTGCTGGAGTAAGACCTACGGAAATCAACTACACACTGGATACCGATCTCGATCGCGGTGGTCGCGTGGTGGTTCAGAGCGACCTGAGCCTGGAGAAGTATCCAGAGGTCTTTGTAGTGGGTGACCAGGCATCCTTTTCCCATACCAGGGATGGAAAGCCTCTTCCCGGTCTGGCTCCTGTGGCCATTCAGCAGGGCAGGCTGGCAGCCACCAATGTTCTGCGCACCATTGCAGGAAAGACCAGAAAGCCATTTTTCTATAAAGATAAGGGCATCATGGCCACCATCGGAAGGGCATCTGCCGTTCTGGAAGTGGGAAAACTGAAGATGAGTGGATTCTTTGCCTGGATCGCATGGCTAATTGTTCACATCTATTACCTCATCGGTTTTCGCAACCGCATGATGGTTCTGGTTCAATGGGCCTGGTCGTACATGACTGTGCGACGAGGGGCCCGCCTGATTACCAGCAAGATCTGGAAAACCCGGGAATGGGAGATGTCTATTGCCCGGGGCAATGCATCTCAAGCCAAGAAAAGGGTGGGACTGACAGGCAAGAGGATCGCGAAAAAAGGGACTTCCGCAAATAAGAAATCCTCCAAAAGAGCATCCAAAAAAGCAGCGAAGAAATCCTCAAAGAAGAAATGAGCCCTGGATAATAGGGAACGGTCCGGGCAGATTTATTACTTTCTGCTACGATTGGCTTCTTCGCGAATGGCAGTCTTTTCTCCGCGAACGCCACCCAGACCCAGTCGATCGCCTTCTCCCAGAAGCATTCCAAAGAATGGAAAGGAAAGAGCCATTTCGTGCAGAGCCAGGGCTGTAAGCCAGGAGAGTGGAATTACTACCTGTGTTTGATACCATGGATGCAGGAATCTGGTAGCTTCGATCCAGAGTGGATGAAGCAAATATACCAGAAAGCTGGCTCTGGAAAGCTTCTTAACCCACGCAGGAGAAGAGCCCTCGGGTAGCGCCACCAGAAACAGAATCAATGCCACGGCATATAGAGCTACTGATATTCTCCACACCCGTCCGGCAGGAT
The DNA here is from genome assembly GCA_041984705.1 of Leptonemataceae bacterium. Taxonomy (GTDB): domain Bacteria; phylum Spirochaetota; class Leptospiria; order Leptospirales; family Leptonemataceae; genus UBA3465. Next base: position 3,409 of record JBHIXQ010000228.1, read on the forward strand.
CCGGATGCAGACCGGTCTGATATCCAAGCACAAAATCATTGAATACCAGAAGGAACCCTCCCACTACCAGTGCGAATCTAAGAATTATATGAAAGGAGTTCCGTCCTGCGAACTGTCTCAGTACGCCGGAAAAGCCCTGAAGATTCTCCGAGTATTTCAATTTCAGAAAGGAATGCCTCTGAACGATTTCGGGCAGCCAGAGTCCGGCCATGAAGAAAGGCACCGCAAATGCGAAGTACTCCAACCAAATGACGCTACCGGGACTATCGGCGCTTCCTGGCTTTTCCACGGCCAGATTCCCCAGATCCGACAGTCTAAAGCCCAGCATCACCGGAAGTGGTGCACTGTAGCGAAAAGAGTTGATCAAATGAAGTCCGATTCCCAGGCCCACCAGCGTTAAAAGATAGGAAGGTTTGTAGGGAATCTCCCGTAGCAATGGATAGCAAATGTATAGGTATAGAAGAACAGCGACGAAATAAAGATGATAGTGGGCCGTCCCTGCGAAAAGCCAGGCCACTGGATCCAGGATTCCAAAGGATTCACCGGAAATCAGGAAAAAGAGCAGGGAAAATAGCAAGAAAGGAGGGACGATTCGGAGCAGTCGGCTGCGATAGAACCTGGAAATAGTGAGTTTTTCCTTCTTACCGGAAAAGGCCACTCCTGAAAGGAAGAGAAAGAATAGCACGGACGGCTTACCCAGCTGATTTACTATGGCTGAGATATGGGCCAGCATTCCTCCGGATGCGCTGGCTGATGACACAAAAAGTGGCCAGCTCACGTGATTGAACACGATGCAAGTAACGGCAAAAATGCGGAGCAGATCTGTAGCAATCCGACTCACAATGCACCAAATTTATATGGTGCGCTGCACGGCAACTCATTAAATCGACCGAAAATTCGGATTCTGTCCCTTTTACCCGGAAAATCCCGGAAAGGAGCAGTCCAGATCGGTGAAATCAATGTCTCGAGCCCTGCGCGCCCTAATTTCAATACCTTTGCACTGGCAAATCCTGGCGGCCCTGATTCTGGGAGCCCTGTACGGCTTCCTACTGCCCCAGGAGGCTGGCTACATTACCTGGGCCGGTGAGCTCTTTCTGAGAGCCCTGAGAATGATTGTGGCTCCACTAATTCTATGTTCCATCATTAGTGGCGTGGCGGGCCTGAAAAATATGGGTTCCACCGGCCCGACATCCGGCGATTCCAGCCAGAGCTCCGGTGCAGCCGGTGCTCTGGGTAGGCTGGGCCTAAAAACCCTGACCTACTATGCAATAACCAGTCTTCTGGCCATTACCACAGGCCTGATACTGGTTAACTTGATTCAGCCCGGGGCCGGTATGGAGCCTCCCGCACTGCAGGATTCTTCTATAGAAGTAAAGCCGCTGGGACAAACGCGTCTGGAAATCGTACCTCGAAATGTCTTTCAGGCATTGATGCAGGATGATATGCTGAGTATCATATTCTTTGCATTTCTGGCAGGCGCTGCCATGCTTCGCATGGAGCATGAAAAGGGAGATACGCTCATTCGATTCT
>JBHIXQ010000229.1:0-4933 GCA_041984705.1 Leptonemataceae bacterium
CAGGACGGGACGTTATTGAGCGTGAAGTTGGGGGGCAGGTCCATGCGGCCGGTAAGCAGCATATGACAGGCCGGCTCGTGCCCCGAGCTATTGGTCTTCATGCCCCGGTGCAGCGTGTAGTTGTGAGCCCGGGCTCCTAAAAGCGGCAGGTGTTCGCTCGCCATCAAACCCGGCACCGAGGTAGAGACCGGGTTAAACTCGCCACGGATTCCCTCCGGAGCATCCGGCTTCATGTCAAAGGTGTCGTGATGCGAAAGGCCACCGGTAAGGAAGACAAACAGGACCTGGAACGCTTCCGCCGCTGGGAATGGAATCAGTTCCTGGGACTTTAGCTGTTCAAGAGTTTTGGAGATCGTAGGCAGATCATGATGGCTATCGACAGTGGTATCACCATGGCCGGGAAAATGCTTGATGACAGGAATTGAGCCAGCCATCTGCACGCCTTCCATGTAAGCCAGGCCCATCTGCGTCACAGTAGATTTGTTGCTACCGTAGGAGCGGGTATTGATTACCGGGTTTTTGGGATTATTGTTAATGTCCAGCACAGGGGCCAGAACCAGATTGAATCCAAAATCCAGAAGCTCACTGGCTGTTACGAAACCAACGGAGCGAGCCATCTGCGCATCGCCTGCCTGGCCCATGGCCATGGCACCTGGAAATTGAGTAATGTGGGTCAGTCGAACCACTCGTCCTCCTTCCTGATCAATGCTGATAAGAAGAGGGATGCCTGTATGCTCCAGTGAAGCTTTTTGAAGGTTCTCGTTTAAACTCTTCACCTGATTTGCGGTGCCCAGGTTTATGCCAAAAAGGATCACTCCTCCCGGGTGATACTTGCGAATTTCAGATTCGATTCCGGCTCGCATATCTTTGCCGCTTATGCCGATGTGAATGAGCTGGCCCACCTTCTCCTCCAGGGTCATGGAAGAAACAATGCGATTGGTCATTTCCTGAAGGGATTGCTCTGCTTCGGCATCCGCATCTACGCAGCTGGCGATGGCCACAGTGAGTGCGGCGAAAAATAGAAGGGCACGGCTTATCTGGTTTTTATGCATGTAATCTTGATCCGAATATTCTTTTTTTTGAAGTAGCTCAGAGGGCCATCAGGGCGTAAACTGCTTAAATCCAGTTGAAGTACCTGACCTTCGCTCAATCCGCCCTCCAGATCCAGTCTCACAGTCCTGCTGGCTTTGTAGGAGCCTTTTCCGTTGCAGGCGTAGCAGTCTGTGTCCGAGCCATGGCAGTCAGGACAGAGAATTCTGGCAACTACAGGAACATAGATTCGCAGCGGTCCAGGCATCTCTCTTTCCAGCAACGGTAGTTCCAGATCATAGTTTATTTGGAGGTACCTTCTTCGATCCCGGCTTCGGAACTTCTTTCGCAGCAATCCTCTCCTGGCCAGTGAGGCCACCGAAGTAGGATAAACGAATCGTTCTGCTCCTACGCGAAAGACCTTTCGGGCTACTTCCGTAGATCCATTCATTCCTGCCTGTTTCAGTCTGTGCCTGAAGAATACTTCATCGAATCTTCTGCGGGAGTCTTCCTGGGACAGAATTCGGTAGGCGGTGTAAATGGAATGAAAGCGAAGTGGGTCGCCGCCCTTTTTGTCTGGATGATGGATTTTTGCCAGCTTTCTGAAGGCCCGCTGGATTTCGTCGGCGGAGGCTACCGGGCTTATGCCCAGCAACCGGTAATGATCCACGAATACGGTGGGCATATCATTTAATGCTTTTCGTCCTTTCGTAGCGGTAATGGTCCGACTTGATCTTGTTCCGGATGAGATATCGGATGATGCGTTCTGTATCTCGCATGGACTGCAAATACCGACGCAGGATGTCCAGACGGTCCTGGACCTGTCGAAGGTACACTGTTGCCACTTCTTTCTTTCCCTGGCCGGACTCCACCAGCTCTTTGTAATCCTTGATGCTATCCTGTCCGGGCCCGGGTAGCTTGAACTGAGTAACGATGCCCCGGCCTGAATCCAGGGTCTCTTCTACTAAAATAGCTATGGGAACTTCCAGAGCACCACTTTTAGCGGCCTGGGCCATGGAATCAGCAGTCATGGTTTTTCTTATAATGTAGATTCCCCGTACTCTTGCCTGGCGGCGGAAGAATTCAAACTTACCAATCCGCTCCCCGTCCCAGTGAATGGTGGCAATTTCATTTATAAAGAATCTATTTTCGATGTTACCGGGGTTTCCCATATAGGTAGCGGTAACATTGATTACAGTTTTGCCATCCTGAACCTTTCCCAGAACATCCAGGTCGTTTTTCATGGCTGCGATGGAGGCTTCTACATCGGCAATCTGCTGGATTAGATCCTGAATCTGTTTTTTCTGGGCCTTATTTGGAACTTCAAGCTCTGTGAGAGAGGGGGCCCCGTTGGTGGAATTCTGCTCTGCACGATTTTCATACTGCGGCGCAAAGAGAAAGAAGGCCAGCACCGCCATTGCAATAAGTTTCCTGTTCCCCATCGATGTTAACATAATTGCGAAAGTCACCCTGTCTCTTAATATCGGTCTTTTTTCCAATTTTTCATTGAATTCTTTGTGGCCCTCTGTAGGCTGTTGCCCTGGACTCTGTATATGGAAATCAGTGTAAAGAAAAACGAGAATCAGATTCTGTTCGAACTGGAGGGAAGTCTGGACATCTATACCTCCCTGGATCTCAAATCTTCCCTGGAAGAAAACGTAAAGGAAAACAATCCGGACGTTGTAATCGATCTGGATAAGCTAACTTACATTGATTCCAGCGGCATTGGTATCCTTATCAAAGCCCTGAACTACATCCAGGGATTGAATGGCAAGCTCTGCGTGGCCAACCTGAAGCCGGCCATCGAAAAGGTATTCAAAGTTAGCGGTCTTACCTCCTACTTTGAAATCCTGTCTGGCGATGAGTTCAAGTCCCGCTATTCCTTCTAGCTAGTCGACTCGTTCCGGCAAGATATCGGACGCCGGCGTCCAGTCTGTAATAAGGCTCAATCCGTTTCGGGAGGCACTTCGCTCAGGAAGGCGTCCCAGACGGCCAAAAGCTGGTTGCCCGGCCCTGGCCTTAGCTCAATTTCCAATCTTCGATCCGGCATCAGTTCTCTGGTGATGGGCAGTACCAGCGGAGAAGCTGGCTGTGCTCCGGCCCCAAAGACCTGGGTGCTGATTCGCTGACCATTTACATAGATCTCCAGGAATTGTACCGGGAGCTCTGTGCTTTCCGGAAGCCGGATCTCCTTGCTGGACGGATAGCAATGTGGCTCCAGAGGTCTGTTTCTGGTTCCCTGCTTTCTAAACGATACAAAATCCAGGTAAAGATAGACTCGTCCCTGTCCGGGGGCAAAAAGTTCAAATGAGGATCCGCGGGAGGAAATAACTTCCGCTTCCGAGTCCGCCAGGTCTCTTAATGGGCAGTCCGGCGCGATTTCCAGACCTCTCTGGGAAGCCCAGATTTCCAGTTCCCGACCGGAAATGAACTGGCCCATGTGCTTCTCCAGGCCAAAGTCAATTTCCCTGGGAAAGGCCGTGGGTGCCTCGGCCCGCGCTGGATACCAGCCGGCAGCAATCAAAAGAAGGATGGTACCTGCCTTTCGAAGATGGTGGGCGGATAAGCTTCCAATGGCTCTCCAGGAGCTGGTTTGGACCTGCATATTGGTCCTATCGGCATTTCAAAGGATGAGCAACAAAAGGAAAGGTCCCCGGAATTAGAAGAATGGATTGGTTGTTTTCTCGTTATAGATTCTTGTGAAGCCGCCATGCCCGGGAATGACTGCGGTGCCGTCGTCCAGAGAAAACAGTCTGCTACGAATGCTCTTTAAGATTGCATCCGAATCTCCACCCGGAAGATCGGTTCTTCCGATGCCACCTGCGAACAGAGTATCCCCGGAAAATACCAGGCCTTCGACGCTGAAGCAGCAGGAACCGGGGGTATGACCTGGAGTGTGGAGCACTTCCAGCTTCTGATTTCCGAAATGCATGATCATCCCATCTTCCAGATCCAGGTTGATGGATTCTTGAGCTTCCATGGGAGGAAGTCCAAACCATCCGCATTGCATGGCAAGATTACGATATAAGAAGCTGTCTCCTTTATGAAGACCTACCTGCACGATTTTTTCCGGGTCCTGTTCTCTTAGTGCTTCTGCCACTCCGTGGGTGCCAAGACAGTGATCGAAATGTGCATGTGTATGGACGATCTGCGAAACCTGCAACCCTCGTTCATTGAGCACCGATAGTATTTTTTCCTCTTCTCCGCCTGGATCCACTACGATGGCTTCCTTGCTGCCTTTACACTCGATAATGGAACAATTACATCCCAGAGGCCAGACCGGAAATGAGGTAACGGTGGCATTATCCAATTCAATTACATTTGCCTGCACACTTCAAGATTCTCCGAAAAAGGCCATGCGACAACCATTTTCGGGTTTACGTCTTCTTCCCGGCCGCCACAATCCAGGCCATGGAAGAGTATCTAAAATTGAAAAGGATAGTAACAATGGCAGCACTTCTGGTTCTGCTCGCCTTGTTGCCGTCCTGCTATAACAATGTTCGCAGTCCCGGGCCTACCAACGGATTTACTACATTCCAGCTGGATTCGGATGACTATCAAATCCTGGGAACCGTGGAAGCCGAAGGCACGATTTACAGCATTCTGGGTCTGTTTAATTACGGTGGCCAGGGATTCTCGGCACTGCGAGAGAAAGCTCTACAGAAGGGAGGGGATGACGTAATCAACGTTCAGACCGATCTGGAAGTATTCGGGATATTGTTTTTTGTCTATAACGAGTTTCGCTGGAAAGCCACAGGAACTGTGATTCGGTACCGCTCCGGTGTGCGAGCGGCTGAGTAAAGCGCCTGGACCGGTAGTGACATTTTCCTAGAGGGCAGCCGGATTAAGAGACCTTTCCTGGCCAGCGAAAGCAAAACCTCCTGAGGTTCGCTGTCTGGCCAGC
>JBHIXQ010000230.1:0-4921 GCA_041984705.1 Leptonemataceae bacterium
GCTCGAAGAAGTAAAAAAGAAACTACGCCAGTACACTGGAAAAGAACCAAAGCCTCAAACGGAAGAAGAAGATGAGGATATCAGCTTCTGGGGTGGGCTTACCATAACCGCCATTGTATTTCTGGTTATTGGTTTTGGAGCATTGCTGTATAGAAACTACGGCAGCCCTCCGGATAACATGGATGGATGGCTTACCTACGGCGGAATTGCCTGCCTGGTCATCTCTTTTCTACTGAATGTAGTGGTTCTGATCAAAGAGTTTTTGATGCTACTTCTGGTTGGATTTCTGTTTGTTATCCCGACCTGGATTTTCGATGAATTCTTCGAATTCTTCCTGGTAAAGATTCTGTACTACATCGTTGTATTTGCTGTACTGGCCTGGCGATCGGCAAAAATGATTCTGCCTGCAATCTGCATTGCATTGATACTGATTTTCAAACCCTGGAAGCGCCCGGAAGAAGTGAAACTACCAGGGGAATCTATGGCTCCTCGCATGGAATATGTAGTTCAGCGAAACAGCATTTCCTGGGAATCCTTGCTCTTAACTAACTGAACAAAGGCTTCCAGTCCCAGCAAATGTTTTCTCTCTTGCTCGGGAAACAGCCGATGATAGGGCCGGGGTATCACAAGTTGAACTCCGGCTTCTCGCATTTCGGAAAGCTGCGAGCGGCTGATTCCCTGTTGCAGAGTGAATAGATGCTTGGAGGAAATGCGGTCCGCTTCGCTCAGGATCTGTCTCCATCGATCCTTGCAAGTAGTTTTCACTCCTAGAAACGTAAGCCGGGAAGCCGGAAAGTTCGGATTCGCATAATCATCCGCTGAAGGAAAAATAAAATCCGGTTTCTTATTGCCTTCGGTTTTTGCCTGAGATGCGAAAGCCAGCCCGGCGGACTGAAAGAGCGCTGCAAGATGTAGTTCCAAGCCGTATCCGGCCCTGGATTTCCTTCGATTGAGAATCGTAAGGGAGAGCTGGATCATATCTTCCAGGGTGGAAAAACCGCGGTGCAGATGCTCCTGGTATTTTCTCACTTCCAGCCAGCGAAAGATTCGGTATTCCATATCGATCCAGCGCAGTAATTTCTCATCCAGACTCAGACTGTCTGTGCGAAAGTATAATTCGCATTGCTCTCTGGCAAGACTGGCCAGGCGATCTGCAGTGGGAAAAGGAGCTCCTGTGGCCAGATGTTGCCCCAGGGCCTCCAGCAAACTTCTTTCAAAATCCGAATCCGTCTGCAGACCGGGTAGCTGGATTTCTCCGTTCTGAACTGCATAGGCAACACCGGAGTCAGATGGGTTCAAACTCAGTTCCTGGAGAAACGATTCAATGTTGTCTTCCGATGAAAGCAGGAATCCTCGAAAGATTCCTTCTTCAAGTCTTACCAGTATGAGCAGATCCCCTGTATTGTCTTCGTTAAGAAAATGAAAACCCTGGGTTAATCGATATTCGCTTCGCGTGCCCTTGCCGTACCAGCGAAACTTGCTTTCCGTAACCATGCCATCCGGCCAGTGGATCTCTACATCTCTATAATCATTTTCCCCTTTCTTTCCAGGAGCGGGCATGAACAGCCAGTAGGCCTCCCGATGGATATAAAAACCGGCCTGATGCGATCCTGTAGCTCCTGTTTCGTTCGCAGACAGAAACTTGAAGAAGAATCCGGTACTTTCCAGGCAGGCACTGGCCGGTGCCCTGCCTTCAAATCGCCCTGGCAGGTTCTGAAACGGAAGTAGCATGGTGCATGTAACTCAATAATTCAGCTGCGATATCCGAAACCAGAGGAACAATCACAGAATTTCCAAACTGTTTATAGGCCTGGGTATCGGATACAGGAATCTTAAAATCGTCGGGATAACCCATCAGTCTGGCGCATTCTCTGGGAGTGAGCTTTCGTGGATTTTTTCCAGGCTGTTGCACCAGGATTTCCGCACCATCCTTGTAGTAGCGAGCACTGAGCGTGCGAGTTGTGTCCTCCGGGCCTACCAGTCCAAAACCAAATCCATTACCCTGGGCTCGGTGCTTCAGGGCATAGTTCTGATGCCACTGCCAGAGCTTGTCCGAGATGGTGTATCTCTCAGCCACCGCAGAATCGGGCTCCAGAATGGAACCCAGCTTTGGAGGTTCAGCCGATGGCTGCGGGAAGCGAAAAAAAGGAATCCTGTCAAAGGCCTTTCTGTGAAATCCCACGATATAGATTCTTTCGCGGTGCTGGGGCACATAGTACTTACCATCAAGCACAGCATGAAATACCGTGTAGCCCAGTTCCTGCAATGTGCTGAGAATAATAGCAAAAGTACGACCTCGATCGTGGGACTTTAGATTCTTAACATTTTCCAGAAGTATGGCGGAAGGTTCCTTTTCTGCCAGGATTCTTGCGATATCAAAAAAGAGGGTGCCCTGAGTAAGATCCTTGAATCCATGTTCCCGTCCCAGAGATCCCTTTTTGGATACGCCTGCGATGGAGAACGGCTGGCAGGGAAAGCCGCCAACCAGGATATCGTGATCCGGGATTTCATGCACCGGGACTTGCTTTATATCGCCTGCCGGCTCATCATGAAAATTCGCAGAGTATGTCTTGCGACTGAATGCATCTATCTCGGAAGAAAAGACGCAGCTTGCCCCTGCCGCTTCCAGAGCTAATCGGAAGCCACCAATACCCGCGAATAGATCGATAAATCGCGGAGATGGTTTTTCTGCCACGGTATCCAAGGGAGGTCAGGGTACCCCTGGCCTATCCAATGTCAAAGGAATTATGTCTCTGCATGGTATCGGATTCGTTGTCAAAAACAGGCCCTGGATCAATCTGGATGCAAAGGGGACACTCGGAACCATAGCTTCATATTTTCAGGCGGCGGCCGACACACTATTACCGGGAAAGGCATCGGCAGCAATTTTCAATGAATTCAGACAATCCATCCAGCATTGACAGGAAAGAGCCGGGGACCCGGGCCGGCAACATTCCTGAACCAGACTCTCCCGGGCTGGGATTGCGAAGAGAACATTATGAACATATACTTTCCGGAGGAATGATTCAGGCAGAGTGGTTTGAGGCCATAACTGAAAACTACATGGATAGCCGGGGTAGGCCGCGGAGGATTCTGCGAAAGGTGCGAGAGGACTTCCCGCTGGCATTGCATGGAGTAAGTATGTCGGTTGCTTCTGCCGACCTGTTTTCCGGCTCCGGGACCGACCATCCCCGTGGGCCTGGTCCTGAGCTCACGCAGCTCTATCTGAAGCGACAAAAGGAACTGATTGAAGAAATTCAGCCATTTATCGTAAGCGATCATCTTTGCTGGACCAGAAGCGGAAACATTCAAAGCCATGATTTACTACCCGTCGCCTTCAGTAAAAGCTGGCTGGATCTAATCTGCGAAAACGTGAATCGTATTCAGAGCTGTCTAAATCGCAGGATTGCTCTGGAAAATGTATCCTCTTACATTGGATGGCAGACCTCGGAAATGAAAGAATGGGAGTTCTTGAATGAAGTGAGCCATCGCACTGGATGCGGCATCCTGCTGGACATCAACAATATTTCCGTGAATGCTCATAACCATGGCCTGGATGCAGAAAGCTTTATTCGCGAGATTCGGCCCTCTTCTGTAATGCAGTATCATATAGCCGGTCATGAAATCCAGAACAGCATTCGCTTCGACACCCATGGCCAATCCGTATCCCCCGAAGTACAATTTCTGTATGACCGGGCGCTGGAATGCATCGGCCCTCGTCCGATACTTCTGGAAAGGGATCAGGATATTCCTGCGCTTCCAGAACTGGAACGAGAACTGATGGAGATTTCGCGGAAGAGGGACAATGCGGAGCCCATAGAAATGTCCAACGTTCCCAATGCCTTTTACCTGGACGTAACCGAAAACTCCGGTTCCCGGACTGAAAAATCCGCAGCATTGAACGAAGCCCGAGATTCGGCAGATGCGCAAGATGCGAAAGCCTCTTCAGCAGCAACTGACAGCGGGGAAAAAGACGGCGAAGCGAAAGCCTGTAAAGAGGGAGATCTCACTCCATCCCATATGCAAAGCCAATTCCTGGATGCCATCTTCTCAGGGAAGCTTTCCCGATCCACAGAAGCACAGCTTCGCGGCACAGGTGTGCCGTTGATGGACCCTTTACAGAGCTTGAATGTGTATCGAGAATCGGTATTGAGCCGACTTATGGATTCTCTGGAAGAAACATTTGCTCCATTGAAAGCCCTGGAGTCGCAATGGTTTGAATGGTTCAAGGATTACATCGAATCCTTGCCGCCCCGGCATTATAATCTGTCGGACTTCGGGCATGCTCTGGCAGGCAGCATCGGCAAAGAGAATCCTGTGGCCAGAGATCTGGCTCGCCTGTGCTTTTTGAATGTTCGCTACTTTCACGGGCAGAGACCTGGAGGTGCATGGATTCCTGAAGCCACCGATGCAGCGCCAGAGAGCAAATCGATATCCACTGATATTGCTCTCTTAACGGTTAGCAGGGAAGCCCTGAAAATCTGGATGCGATGGAAGAAATCATCACAGCATCCTGCGTCGGAAGGGCAGGCGATGGGTGCCAGAGTCCATCTATTGTTCTTCAGGGATACGGACAAAAGCAGCCGGATCAGAGAGTTAAAATCTGCGGAGGCCAGCATTCTGACAGGGCTTCTGAGAAAACATTCTCTGGAGAATTGTATGCACTGGATTGCGGAAAACCATCCAGAAGTGGAACAGGATGAAATTTTCTCTTTCTTTCAGTTTCTCTCGTCACATTCAATCGCATTGAAATGTCGTGAGTTCATATAATAGATTGTAACTCCTGCTTCTTGTGCTACCACATCTTCTTTATTATTATATTGGGGATCGAAACAATAAAGGATGTATCTGGTAAAATTATAAATATTATCAATATATATTTTGTAGCTGTTTCATTTTGTTGGGGTTTTGGGGTTTTGGG
>JBHIXQ010000231.1:0-4914 GCA_041984705.1 Leptonemataceae bacterium
TTCTGGATGGCCTGGGTCGACCTCTGGACGATGGCCCTCCTATTCTCACCGGAAACATCTTCCATGCAGAACGAAATGCTCCCATTCCCACAGAAAGGGTTCCCATCCACGAACCTTTGCCCACCGGAGTGCGGGCCATTGATTCACTTCTAACCGTGGGCCGGGGTCAGAGAATTGGTATCTTTGCCGGTACCGGTGTGGGAAAGTCCACGCTTCTGGGAATGCTGGCCCGGTACACCAGAGCAGATATTAACATTGTCTGTCTGGTGGGCGAAAGGGGCCGCGAGGTACGGGAGTTTATTGAACGGGATCTGGCTCGAAGTGTGGTTTTCGTGGCCACCAGCGATCGCAGCTCCATGGAAAAAGTCTATGCAGCCAGCTTTGCCACAGCCACCGCCGAATTCTTCCGGGATCAGGGCCTGTCCGTAAATCTTCTCATGGATTCCGTGACACGGTACTGTATGGCTCTGCGCGAAATCGGTATCACCACTGGAGAGCAGCTGGGTCCCGGTGGATATCCGCCCGGCGTGTGGTACAAGCTTAGCCGACTGGTGGAGCGATCCGGCGCCATTGGCAAAGGAAACATTACAGGCTTTTATACAGTTCTCGTAGAGGCGGACGACATGAACGATCCAGTGGCGGACAGCACCCGCGGTATGCTGGACGGACACATCGTTCTATCCAGGCGATTGGCCAGCCGAAATCATTATCCATCCATTGAAGTTACCGAATCCGTTTCCAGGGTTATGGATAATGTGGTGGAAGCAGATCATAAAGAAGATGCTCGCAGACTCAGAGCATTACTGGCCGCCTACAGAGAAAATGAGGATATTATTAATTTGGGAGCGTATGCCCGAGGTTCCAATGCAGACGTGGACCGGGCCATCGATTTAATGCCGGCTATCAATGCATTCTTGAGACAGAGAATCGAAGAGGGAATTCCTTTTGAAGAAACCATAGCGGGACTGCATCGACTGGTGCATGCAGGCGAAGAGGAGGATCTCTATTAAGCGCTTCCGTTTTTCTCTGGAGTCTCTTCTTCGAATTCGCACCCATGAAGAGAAAATGGCCATGGCCGATCTCGCCAGGGTCCTGGAAAAGGTGAACGTAAGCGAAGAGAAAAAAAAGAAAGCCCAGGAAAACTATCGCTCCGAAGTAGAACACTTCAGCCGCGAGCAGAAGGAATCCTTTCGCCTGGAACTGTTTCAGATGTATGACCGGTATCTGGAGCGACTGGAAGCAGAACAGGTTCAGGCAAATGAAGAGCTGGAGGCCATGCGACCGGCTCTGGAAGCCGAGCAACAAAAGGTAATGGAAGCTCGCAGAAAAAAAAGAGCCCTGGAACTGTTAAAGGACCGTCGAAAGGAACAATATGATCTGGAAGTAAGGCGCCAGGGAAAGAAAGAGCTGGAAGAGATCAATGCGAAAGCATTTCAGGCATCTCTATTCGGCCAGGTTAGCTCAGAAAGAAGATCCTTTGAAGATCAGGACCAATCAGAAGATACCGGTCAGGATCTTCGTGCAAGAAGAGAAGAGGAGCTCAAAGAGTACTATAGACAGATGGGCATGCCGGTGGACGATCAGGATCCGCTGGCCGGGAATGAGGATAGAGGATAATTATGAGTCGTTTTTCAGCCAAGGTGCGCATCGTCTATTTGACCCTTGTTATACTTTTCACCGGTGGAGTATTCCTGTATCTTCTGGATACCTGGGGAGTGATTCGCCTGGAAGAGAAGCTTCCCTTTCTGGCATCGGATCCACCCAGAACACCACTCAGCGAAGATAGTCAGACCCTTCTGGAAAAAGAAGCCCTGGAAAAGCAGGAAGAAAAGTTGAAGGAAAAGGAACTGGAACTGCAGGAGATGCAGGAAAAGCTTCAGAGTCGACAGGAAGCACTGCAGCAGGAGCAACAGAAACTGGATGAAGCCCGGGAAGGATTGAAGGAAGCCCGCAAGCAACTGGAGCGGGAATCGGAAGCAAGACAGACCAGGGATGAAAAGATCCAGCAGATGGCGCAGCGGCTTGGCGCCATGCCACCGGATGATGCTGTAGCCATTGTTCGTGGATGGAGCAATGTGGATGTAGTGGATGTGTTCGTTCAAATGGAAAGAAATGCAGAAGAAGCCGGTGAACAATCCATTGTTCCATTTTTGATCACAAAACTGCCCCGGGAAAGAGCTTCGCTCATTACAACTTTAATGATGGATGCTGTAGCCGAAAGGATGCCTGCGCCGGAAAGTTCTACAGAACCCACATCTCCATGACAGCTTCCTAAGTATGCGGGGCGACACCCCATCCTCGCCGCGCACGCGGTCCGTCCCTGGACCGAGCGCGCGGATGGCAACGTCCTGTTGCCGGGCTCAGAAGGGGCGCCGCCCCGCAATTCAAGAAAGGCCTTGTTCGATGTGGAAATGTAGGTGGAAAACCGTAAGGTTATCTTCGATGAACTGGTGCAAGGGCCATCACCAAAAACACCTCCAACAGACCAAAAACGGGATGGCTACGCGTACCTATGCATAGCTCTTCCAGAGTCGGCTTAGCTTTCTATCCATAGTCCAGAGCTGATATCCATTGGCGAGGCAGGCAGCAAGAATCTGGCAATCCACGTACCCAACCCCCTGGCCCGCAAGACTACGATAATTAATGAACTCAAGAAGTGTAGAATCGGCTATGGAGTCACAGCGCGGCAGCACCTGGAGTAGCTCAGCTATCTCCGGCTTAAGGCCGCCCAGGGCAAGCTCCAGTTCCACCAGCGAATGCAGAATGACCTCATTTTCGACGATGGACTCCTGCAAGTCCTTTGCGGCGGCATTACCCCGAAAGAATTCCACGAAAATACTGGTATCGGCCAATATCATGCAGGCTTACGCGGACTGACTTTGATGTTCTTTTGTCCTCCGAACATCCCGGCAAGGGCCTTACGCTTATGCGCTGCGATGAGTTCCCTCAACCCCGCTTCGATGGTCTCCCGCTTTGTTCGGAATTTATAGAGTTTGCTCACCTCCTGAAGCAGGTCATCATCGATTTCCACAGTGGTCTTCATACGGGGAAAATACCCATACCAGCGGGGATGGTCAACCCACATCTCTATGACATCGTTTCCTGGGGCGCGGTGGGACCCTCCCTTGCCCGCCGCGCAATCCCTCCCTGGATTGAGCGACCGGAAAGCGAAAATCGGAAGTCAACCGAGTGGTTGCCCATTCTTTGGCTCTCGCCTTGCAGTTGAGCCTGTCGCCTTGCTCAGCAAGACTACCGCCACAGGTTCGAAAGCCACTAAGCCCATCCGGAGAAATGAAGGCAACCTTCGGTTGTCTGCTTCGGGAATAGGCGCCGCCCCGCAATTCAAGAAAGGCCAGGTTCGATGTGGAAATGTAGGTGGAAAACCGGAAGGGCTTGCCAGTAGGAAAGCCCGAAGCAACTTGAATCTGTGTCTTCAACTACCGGAACCCTTTACAGAGTAACTACCTTTGGAGAATCCCATGGCCCCGGAGTGGGCGCCGTGGTGGATGGATGTCCGGCAGGCCTGAAAATTGACACGGACCGGATCCAGAGACAGCTCACTCGCAGAAGACCGGGACAGGGAAAATTGTCTACTCCCAGGCAGGAAGCGGATGAATTCGAGATTCTGTCCGGAGTTTATGAGGGAATTACTCTGGGCACTCCCATTGCCTTTTTTGTTCGAAATACCAACGCCAAAGGAAATGATTACCTGCGCTGGGCAGACATCTACCGGCCCAGCCATGCCGATTATACCTACCACATCAAATACGGCTACCGCACCCCACTGGGCGGCGGCCGAGCCTCGGTGCGAGAAACCATTGGCCGGGTGGCGGCTGGGGAACTGGCAGCCCAGATTCTGGAAGAAGAACTGGGGATCCGCACAGTGGCCTGGGTGAACTCCATCGGAAAAGTAGACTCTCCTGTTATGGATCAACCTCCACAATCGGCGGAAGAGGTAGATCAAGTAGAAGTGCGCTGTCCTCATTTGCCATCGGCGGAAGCCATGGTAAAGGAAATCGAAGAGGCCAAGCTGGACGGCAACTCGGTAGGAGGCACCATCGGAGTTATCGTGTATAACGTGCCTCCTGGCCTGGGAGATCCGGTTTTTGACAAACTGGAAGCGGATCTGGCCAGGGCCTGTATGAGTATTCCGGCCTGCAAAGGGTTTGAATCCGGCAGCGGGTTTTCGGGAACCATGCTTCGCGGCAGTGAACACAACGACATCTTTGAACCACAGAATCCTCCCCCACAGCCAGGGCATCGACCCGGTATAGAAGGAGTTCCTACAGTTCAAACCAGCTCCAATCGATCCGGCGGAATCCAGGGCGGAATATCCAACGGAATGCCCATAACCATGCGTCTGGCTTTCAAGCCTACAGCCACCATCAAGAAAAGACAGGACTCTGTGAATGAGGCCGGGGAAGCCACCACCCTGCGGGCCGGCGGCCGTCACGATCCATGCGTGTTACCCCGGGCCGTTCCTATTGTAGAATCCGTGATCAATCTTACTTTGATGGATGCCTATCTAAGACAGAGGGCAGCCCGGCCGGAATGGTGGGAGCGATTCAAGACCAGGTCATAATTCCACAGCTGCGAATCCAGAGGTCGTCCGCATTTCTTTGCCGGACCATTGAACCGTTATAGAGAAGAACTGTAACAATCCATCCACACACTGGAATCAGAGCTTGCGCTGAAAAGGATTGACCGATAAGGTGAAAGACCTAGATTTCTGCTGTGATTGGAAAACTAACTTTCAATGTCCTGATATCCGTTCTTATCTTCGGTCTGATCCTGACGTCCTTGCCGGCACCTCTAATGTGCCCTCGAAACGAGGGCCGGGGAAATATGCCGGTGTAAAAAAATAATCAACCCCCAAACATGTTCCGGTCACAAAGCGTGATCGAAAAGCGGGCA
>JBHIXQ010000232.1:0-4909 GCA_041984705.1 Leptonemataceae bacterium
TCTACTTGATAATCTCTGACCTTAAAAGACTGGCCTAAACTGTTCGCAAATTTTTCAACAATATTTTTATCTACTTTATTGTCTATTTCAACATCTTCACCACAAACAATATTGTAACCACGCTCTTCTGCAAAGGACTTGATGTATGGGAACAATCCAAAATATATTTCTTTGTACTTCTGAGAGAATAATCTTATCTTACCATCCCACATACGATTGCGGTACATAGGCATAAACTTAAATCCAGGCACTTCAAACGTAAAGAAATCTGCAAGTTCCAGTAAAAAAGTTATTTCAACGCTATCCGGTAATTTGGGCAAGTCCAATCTGAAGTCTACCGGTTCCGATCTTTCAGGCGGCGTGCTCATCATCACCGGCGAGCATTCAGGAGATCTACTGGGGGCCGATGTAGCGCGAGAACTGCAAAAGCAGGGAATACGAAAACTATACGGCACCGGCGGCAAGGAAATGGAAGCCGCCGGAGTGGAGCTTCTGGAAAACATTGAAACAATGAATGTGGTGGGCTTCGTAGAAGCATTAAAAGCCTATCGCAGACTCAAGGCCCTGGCTCGAAGTATTGTAGCCTTTGCGCGTAAGAACGGAATTCGACATGCAATCCTGGTAGACTATCCAGGATTCAACCTTCGCCTGGCGGAGATGCTCAAGCAGGATCCCAGCTTTTTTATTACTTACCTGGTAAGCCCTCAGCTATGGGCCTGGCATTACAGCCGAATCAAAGTAATCAAGAAATTCGTAAACCTGATGCTTCCTCTTTTTCCTTTTGAAGAGAAGATGTATCAGGAGGAAGGAGTGCCGGCTCATTGTGTCGGACATCCCCTGGTGTATCGAATTGGACAGCAGCTCAAGAAGCAGGATCCCATTCCTTCTTTTTCCGGAAAAACCATCGGCCTATTGCCAGGAAGTAGAAATTCAGAGATTCGCAGGTTGCTGCCGCCGATGCTGGAAGCAGCCAGGATGCTCAAAGATAAATACGGGAAGATTCGCTTCCTTCTGCCAGGTGTAAATGAGGAAGCTCAGGCCTATGTTCAGGAACAGATCGATGCCTATTCCGATCTAAAGATTGAATCCATGCCAGGACGTTCCTTGCGAGTAATGGAAGCCAGCGATTTGCTGATTCTGTCATCCGGAACCGCCACCATGGAGGGAGCATTCTTTGGCACTCCCATGGTGGTGCTCTACAAAGTGGGTTGGATCAATTTCTTCATTATTTCTATGGTGATTCGGACCCGGGTTATTGGAATGGTGAATCTTCTGGCCCGCAAACAGGCTGCGGTAGAACTCTTGCAAACCGAGGTAAGGCCCGATACTATCTTTATGCATGCTACCAGGATTCTGGATAATCCAACGCTGCAAAATGAGATCAGAAAAGAACTGGAATTTGTAAAACAAAGCCTGGGTAAAGGAAGGCCGGCCACCGACGCGGCTCGACTGTTTATGGATTACGCCCGGGGAAAAAAGGGAACCAAGTGAGACATCTGCTAAACCTACTGGACCTCTCTCAGGAGGATTTCTTTCGCATACTCCATCGTGGAATCGAGCATGCAAAGAACCGAAAGCTGGCCCCCACGGCCCTGGCTGATAAGACCGTCACGCTTCTGTTCGAAAAAACCAGTACCCGAACCAGACTTTCCTTCAGTGTAGCCGTCATGGAAATGGGAGGCCATCTGATTGCTCTTGAATCTCAGATGCTTCAGGTCGGTAGAGGAGAAAGTGTAGAAGATACTACAGAGGTTCTGGCTCGTTACGTAGATTGCGTCATGGTGCGCACCCATAGCCATCGCAAGCTGGAAGTGATGAGCGGATTGGATCGACTTCCCATTATCAACGGACTTTCCGACAGGCATCATCCTTGCCAGGGACTGGCGGACTATATGACTCTTCTGGAAGCCGGGCTGGATCTGAAGAAAACCACCCTGGCTTTTGTGGGAGAGCCCAACAATGTATTTAATTCTCTGGCTCTCGGTGCATTGCATTCCGGTAGTAGAATCCATCTGGCTGCTCCGGAAGGGTATCCTATTCGCCCGGGTATTCGAGATCATCTGCAAAAGAAGAATGTGCATCTGGAGGTGTTTCAGGATCCATCTGCCGCCGTGCAGGATGCAGATGTCATTTATACAGACACCTGGGTATCCATGGGCCAGGAAGAAGAGGCAGAAGAGCGAAAAGCTGTTTTCAAGCCATACCGTCTGGATGATGAATTAATGACGAAAGCCAGAAACGATGTAATGGTGATGCACTGTCTGCCGGCCCATCGTGGAGAAGAGATCACAGATTCAGTAATGGACAAGCATGGTCCTACCATCTTCAAACAGGCAGAGAACCGACTCCATATTCAAAAAGCCATCCTGGAATGGATTTTTGAATTGATATAACAGGCATATCGCTTGCGGCTCTCGCGCCCGGCATCGGCTTTGAATACAGCATCTGATTCCGTCAGAAAATTGAGTCAGCCATTGAGAGGTCCTGCGTTCTCCAGCTCTCCAATGCGGCCGAAGAGCGAGTCAGCACTTCCTTTCCAACCGGGGAGTTAGCGCAGGATTTCTACTTCGCGATTGATGTTTCTGAATCGCAGCATCAAAACGGCCCCGGACTCTGAAAGTAGTAGTTTCTTCCATAGAACTGCTTTCCCGGCTGGTGCCTCCAGCCGAATTTCCTTGATTCGGCCCACTTCCCAGGGGGATGGCAGGGTTGCATCGATTTCCAGCTCAATCTGCTCATTCATGGCATAATCGGTGCTATGGATGGGCCCCGGACGCAGGGCAGCGGAAAGCAGACGAAAGGGACTGTCCTTCTCACCCGGATCAATGGTGCGATCCGCATCGTTACGAAGCATCAAATGGATGGTTGGATTCCCGTTAGCCGACTCAATTACATCTGCACGGACGGTTAGATCGGTGGGGGAGGGAAAAAAGGAGTCCAGGCTGCCGGTTTTGTACATGATGCCGAATATCAAAAGCAACAGCGCACAGTCGGCCAGGATCATCCAGAACGTGCGATTGCTGAATGGATTGGGAGTCCTGGTTGGAGTTCCCGGGTAATCTTCGCGCACTTCCTGAGGATTCTTATAATAAAATTTCAATGGAGCCCTCCGGCGCTTTGTCCATCCACAGTCAGCTCAGGATTTCCTTTGCCTGTGGAATCCTGTGCCCTCGCATTTAATCTTTTCAGCGCTTTTTGAATCAATGCAGGAATTTGAGAGCTTCGCGGATGCACTCGAATCTCCGAGCTAGAATGCAGCAGTTCCATCGAAGCCATAACGGAAGAAATCATGTCCGAAGACCGGCTCAGGGCGCTCATCAGGATTCCTGTAAGACAGTCTCCGGTGCCGGCCACAGCCAGAGATGTATTCGCCCAGGGGAAAAGATACGCCCGGTTCTCGAAAGGGTCTATCAGAATACTGGTGGATCCTTTATAGAGTACATAGCTACCTATATGATCCCTGGTAAGGTCCATTGCAGTTTCCAGAGATGCTACATCATGAATCGCAGAACCACCCAGAGCCGACCATTCCCCTGGATGAGGCGTTAGCAGTGTTTTTCTACCGTGCAATACTTTTGCTTTAGATGGGTATATAGATTCTACGGCGGCTCCGGCATCCAGGATCAAAAAAGGACTCTTCTCAGACTGGGACCATTGTTTGCTCAATTGTGCAAGGAAACTCTGGCAATCTTCGCGAGAACAGCCGGGGCCCAGTGTAATAGCACCTACCCTGGAGTCCAGGCCCAGGGATTCTTTTTGCATGATGGATGGCTCGTCCGAAATCAGGCTTTTCTCTGAATGACTCAATGCCTGAAGGATTCCTCCTCCACTGGCAAAAAAGCAACGAGCGGAAAGAATCATAGCTCCTTCCATGCCCGAAGAACCGCCCAGAAGCCAGGCGGAGCCATTGCTATATTTATGCGAATCCAGGGAACGGTTAAACTGGATGAGACGATCTTGATTCCTTTTGACCAGGCGAAAGCGTGAATTCAGGTCCGGGGCAAAGCCAATGGGGCAGGCATGCATGCTACTTTTCAATAGCTCGGAATCAAACATACAGGCCAGCCTGTGCGGACCGTATGAATGAATTTCATCGGGATAATAGTGGGCCGTTTCTGAGTAGCTTCGATCTTCCAGCAGCCCGGTAGGGACATCCAGCGCCAGCAAGTAAGCACCCTGGCTTTGTTTCTCAGCCATCCAGCTGGCAAGTCTTGCGAAAGTACCTTCAAGAGGTCTGTTCTGTCCACTTCCCAGCAGTGCATCTACAATCAACCATCGATCCGAGCCATGGCGCAGATCTGCTGCGAAAGTTTTCTCCTGCTCCAGCGAATCGAGAAACTCATCTGTATTTAGATGATGATACTGCTGCACTTTAAGGTTCTCAAGCAATCCTGGCAACCCTTCGTAGAATTTTGCGGCCTCGGATTTCGCAGCCCCGGTTTGAACAACAGTGATGCTGGCATCTGCGCCCCATCCGTTTTGTCCGGCGCTGGATAGAATGTGCCAGGCCAGAGCAAGCCCGTCGCCACCGTTATTACCAGGACCGCATAGAATAATGATTCTTGAAAAGGTACGGTGGCGTTTGAGTAGATACAGGCTACTCAAGGCGGCCTGGCCCATGAGCTGAGTGGAGCTCCAGCCCAGCTTCATGGTTTTTTCATCCAGGTCCCTGGACTGTTGATAGGTTAGCAGCGGCTCACTGCCATTCATTGAGCTGATAGTTACCTTCATTGATTCGAACGCTGAAGATACGATTGTTTAGATTGCGATAGGTTTCTCGCCAGGATTCCCGAACCCCTGGAAAGCGTAAAAGCTGGTTGTTTAGATACTCTCCCTGGGCGCTAAAGATCTTGTACAGAATTCCACCGCTGTCATCCAGGGTTTCCAGAATAAAGCCTCCATCCGGTCC
>JBHIXQ010000233.1:0-4903 GCA_041984705.1 Leptonemataceae bacterium
GGCATGTTCACCGGGCATTAATTCATCTTTATACATGGCGGGTGCATCATCTTCTATTGTTCGGTTGCCTGGGCCATTGCAACTAGCGCAGGTCAAAAATAGAATGAGTAGCGAAATTCCAGTTCGTATCATCACAGTAATCTGCTTTCGGATGTGCAGGATGGAGATCTTCTGATTTCTTGCGGTCACGGGCTAATGGTCTTTGCAGCGGCCCTGTTGAAGTCCTGCTAATGTCCTTCTGATGTCCTGCAAGGGACTCTCTGCCTGGGTGCTGTCTGCCTCAAGCTTGAACGTGACGCCGCAGTATTTATAGTCCAGTCCTGATTACTTCCCGCTTTCGCGCTCCGCCAGGTACTTTCGATGGAACTCTACCGTTCTTTGTAAAGTATCTTCAATGGGCCGAATCTCCAGTCCCAGATTGCGAATTTTAGAGTTATCCAGAAGCTTCTTTCTGCCTCTCTGTCTCACACGATCCACAGTCATTTTGGGCGGCCTGTGAGTGAACCAGTCAGAGGTTTTCTCCATTAGATAGCCAATACCATAGACCAGAAATCGTGGCATGCGAAGGGAAGGGGCTTTGACTCCACTGACCTTTTCCAGAAGCTGAAAGAATTCATGCAGCGAAACGTCATGACCGGCCAGGATATATCTTTCCCCGGGTTTTCCTTTTTCCAGAGCCAGGATTTGACCTTCCGAAAGATCATCTACATCGATTACATTGAAATAGCCGTAGAAATAAAAAGGAACCTTCTGGCGCAAAAAGTCCTGCACTACCTTTCCCGTAGGGCCTGTATCTCCCGGACCAAAAGGGCCGGATGGATTTAATATTACGATTTCCGGAGAATCGTTTTCCTGGATAAATTTCCATACCTCTTGCTCGGCCAGATATTTACTTTTTGTATAGTGAGATGATTTCTTGAATTCCTTGAAGGGAGTGTTCTCATCGGACAGTCCCCGGGGATTCCATCCAATAACATTCTGGGTACTGGTATAGACGATTCGCTTGATCCCATGCTCCTTGCATTTTTCCAGCAGAATGCGAGTGCCCTCCACGTTAACTCTGTACATTGGACGAAAATCCGGCATCCACTGCGCATGAACGGCGGCCAGATGAAAAACAGCGTCAATGCCGGGGAGCGCTCGATCCAGATCCTCCGGATTGGTGAGATCACCATCCATTATCTCTACATCCAGTCCTTCCAGCCGATTCCTGGGCTCAGAAGGAAGGGCCAGAACCCTTACTCTGTATTTTCTTTTCAGCAGGCTCTTAACAACATGGGATCCTATAAAACCGGCGCCTCCGGTTACCAGGCAATGCATGATACTGCGTGCCGTTTGGCCTCCGGGATGTCAAGGCCACACCGCAGTGTTCAAATAAGTGAGGAATAGCTTTGAAGCGAATCCAGATAGAAACCATAGTAGACGCCGACCTGGCAACGGTGCTGAATTCCCTGAATCTGGAGCTATTTCGAAGATTGAATCCTCCTTTTCCGCCGGTAAAGATTCTGCAATTCGATGGGACAGAAAAGGGCGGAATCACTCATTTAAGTCTGAATTTCTTGCTCTTCAAGCAGGAATGGATCAGCGAAAATGTAGAATCAGGCTTTCTGGAAGATGGATTGTTTCAGTTTGTTGACGAAGGAAGAAAGCTTCCATTTTTCCTGAAGTTCTGGAGACACACGCACCGATTCGAGGAAATCCGGACCCATGGGTCCAGGGTTCAGACCAGAATTCTGGACTCCATTCAGTATCAGGGGCGGGGAATTCAGGGTTTATTTTTGCAACCAATTCTAAAAATGCAGTTCCTATTTCGCAAGCCTGTGTATAAGAGTCTATCTGATGGCAGATTTCTGAGTTCAGCTCAGACCTACAGGCAATAGAATTCAATTTCAACGGGGAGTAAGTAAAGGTGTCTCGGATTTATAAAAAGTACGAAGGTCATCCAGGAAAGAAGCGCTATGCGGTTTATCTTCTGGAGCTATTCGGTCAGCTCTATACCAGAATGAGGTTCAAGGTCCGAGTGCAGGGAATCGACAACATCCCTCAGGATGGCCCGGTTCTGATTCTGGCCAAGCATGTGCGAAATTCCGATATTCCCCTGGGATTGGTCCGAGGCCTCCATCCTGCCCGCTGGGATGTATGGTGCATCATGAAAGACAGTCTGGCCAAAGGCCTGGCTGCCAAATTCTTTCTTCATTGCGGAGGGATTCCTGTAGATAGAAAGAATCCCGAAAAGAGCAAAAGGGATCTTCTCATTGCGCGAAAGATCCTGCACGACGGCCATCTAGTAACGATTTTTCCCGAGCAAACCCACTATAAGGGAAAGATGGGTCGAGGCAGAACACCGGGATTTCGCTTTGTTGTAGGTCGTCCCGAACATCCAGTGCAGATTGTACCTCTGGGATTCCAATACAAGGACCACAAATTCCCCAGGCGCACCGAAGTGCTGATTCGAATCGGCCTACCTACGGCCTATGATAAGCATTCTGTGCCAGATACCTTCCTGCATGAAAGAATGCATGAAATCGCAGAGCTCAGTGGACTGAAATATACTCATGAGCTACTGGCCAGAGGAAAGCCCACCGGCGTAAATACCTGAACCGGTTGAGACCGGCCTCGCACCTGGACTCGGGCCACGCTTTCGAACCCTGTTGCGCCGGTCTGGTCCACCAGTTCCTTGCTAACGATCAATCGTCGCCCCAGTCGCTTGCACAAGGACTCCAGTCTGGATGCAGTATTCACCGTATCTCCCAGAACGGTATACTCCAGACGATTTTCTGCTCCGATGGTGCCTGCGAATACCTCTCCGCAATGTAGTCCAATGCCAATGTCCAGTTTGGCAGGAAGCCACTTCGCCAGCTCTTTGTTGAAATCCGGCAGGGTTGTAAGCATCTCCTTGCCGCAGGCCACGGCAGCTTTCGCATCCTCCTGGGGGCCCTTGCTTTCCGGGACGCCAAAAACAGCCATTACAGCATCGCCAATGAATTTATCGATCATGCCGCCATGTTTGAAAATTATTCCGGTTACAAGTTCTCGGTATTCTGTGAGCATTCTGGCCAGGTCTTCCGGTGGAAGATGTTCGGAAAGAGTGGTAAATCCTCGAATATCGCTAAATAGAATCGTTACATATCTTCGATCCCCGGTGCGAAGTTGATCCGGTCTGGACGTCAATCGCTCGGCCAGTTCAGGACTGAAATACCGGGACAGAATCGTCTTCTGGGCTTCTGCGCTGGCCAGTCTGCGAAGCATGTTCAAAGACCTGCGAATGGTCAATCCGGCAGTAAGCGCTACAAGTCCAAATAGCATGGGTCTGGTGGGAATTATATCTGCCAGAATAATTCCTTCGCCCATTACATAGGAATACCAGCTATTGGTGGCCTGGGCCCCTAAATGAAAAGAAATAGCAATGCTGCCCAGATGAATTAGAATAAAGATTACATAGGAAATTACTACATACTTGATGCGAAATTGAAACGTGGGTATTAACAGTGGAATGAGAAAATACAGATTAGTAGGATTCTTGATGGCAAACGCCGCATTGTCCGGGCTTTCGGCCAGGGTCCAGAATACAATCAAACCCGAGATCAAAACATAGTCAAAAAGCAAAGTGATATAGTTGAACGCTTTGATCCAGAAGTTGTTTCCCCATTTTAGAATCAAACTGTGAACCACCGTAACCAGAGCAAAGGCTGCAAAGGAAAGAAGGTTGGCCAGAACTCCGGTCCCTTCCAGACTCAGAGTATTCCAGGTAAGGGCTACTCCAATAAAGACGATTGCGCCGTATCGGAAGCGATTGCCCATCACCGCTCCATGCACCTCTTCCTGCTCCAGTATATCCTGTACGGTACCTTTATTCACTGTTTCAATCCTGCGCTCTGAATTCCCCAATGGCATCCAGAATCAAAATTATCGGGGATCCATTAACTTTCAAATGACTCCTGCAGAACGCTGCGAAGTATTCTGGATGTTGCTGGATCGTTTAGAATTTGAAAATGATTTCTGCCCAGAATGCAATGCACTCGATTGGCTGGATTCTTTTTCCTGGCATACACCCTGGCTGAAAGATACGCCAGGGAAACCTCTTCTACCACTCCATCGCCCAGCCAGGATTCCCATACATTGTTATTTTTCGTAATCAGGCTATAAATCTGGGTAGCTGGAACCTGATCCAGTTCACCGTAGTAGAGTTTGGCTCCTTCGCCTTGCCCGGACCGAATACGGCCAAGACTCAAATCTTCGATGGCAGGGCTTCGCTCCAGTTCAGGATAGTTCAACAGCTGATTGGCCAGCTGAGATAGTCCGGCCAGCCCCAGGCCAATCCAGAATCCCATTTTCTCCAGAAAGGAGCCTGCATCCGGAGAACTGATCATCAATGCATGGCGAATCCATGGGGTAATATCTGCTCCAGAAGTCTGGTCCTGGTCCAGAGCAGAACGGAGGATGAGACCGCCCTCACTGTAAGCCACGATATCTATGGGCTGCGAATGCAGCGTCTTCAGGGATTTCAAAAGCGAAAGTAGCTGCGCGCCGCTGTCCGGAATCGATTGCAGAGGTGGAAATCGCAGGAAGGCAGAATAGATGTCCATGGAGCCCACAGTTTCCGGAAAAGAAAAGGGAGTGCCGGAATTGTTCCAGAGGCTTTCGTCGGAGAACAGTCCGGGCAGAAACAATGCCATTCTGGATTGGCCGGATTGTTTGAAATCTGCTACCAGCTGTTCCGGGCTCATGTCCTTTCCTTCTTTTCTAAAGGATGTTTTGATATTCTGATCCGCCGCTCGAAAGCTGGATCCCATAATACTCACTGCAGGCACGTTTTCCATCACGGAGCGGCGTACAGAACTATCCGCCAGGCGATAGGACTCCACTGTGGACTGAAAAGCTCCTTCAAATGCCTGATGCAGAT
>JBHIXQ010000234.1:0-4898 GCA_041984705.1 Leptonemataceae bacterium
GACTATTTTAATCTGCTAACGGTTGTGCGGCATCCCATCGCTACCGCCGCAAAAGACACACTCACCAATGTTCCGGTGGTGGGACCGCTGATGCGGGATCATGCTCTATTTATTCCCATTGCACGTAAACAGGATCAGGCACTGACCAAGGTCTCTGAAGAAGAGCGCAAGCAGGCCAACGATCAATCCATTCAGCTTCTGGTGGATCATCTGGTAGATGGTCGACTGTTCAATATCTATGCTGAGGGTCGCTCTACGGATTCTCGCAAACTCAACAAAATCAAACTGGGTTTCATGTTCGCGGTCATCCAGGCAGAGAAGCAGTTTAATTTTCGTCTGAATTTGAAGATCGTTCCCTATGGCTATTACTACGATCGAATCAACAAATTCCAGAGCTCCGTATGCCTGATCTTCGGTAAGCCGTTTCGCATTCGTGATCTGGTCGAGCTTCCAGCGGATTATATGTCACAGAGCGATTCCAGGCGAAATGATCTGGAAAAGCGAATCATGGTGGAGGGCAAGCGACGACTGGAATCCGAAATCAATGATTTGATTATCTCCATCAATGATCTGAGCCTGATTGACATCATCGATGAAGCTACGGCTCTTCTAATTCTTACGCCCGTAAAGTACATGAACTCCTTTGGAAATATCAAAGAGAAATACAGACTCAGCAAGAACCTTTCCGATGGATTTCAACGAGCAGCCAAATCAGACGAAGGTCGCAGCCGGCTGGAAACGCTAAAAGATACCATTCGCGCATACAGAAAGAAGCTTCAGGCATCGGGTTTGCGGGACGCGGTGGTTCGACGAGAGAAATCCAAGTCAGCTCTGGGCTTCGGGCTACTCAGCATGATTCAGGGAATCCTGCTGCTTCCCTTGATTATCCCTGGATATATCACCAGCTTTCTGCCCCGACGAGTGGCCGGTCTGGCTCGTAAGTACATTATCGACATCAGGAAGATGCCCCGTGTCGACGGGGATGAAAAGGCGGTGCTGGGAGCTTTCTTCACCTCTTTAATCAATTATCCAGTTCTAGCCGGTCTGACCTACTGGGCCCTCACCCGTTTCGCCTGGCCTCCTCTGGCCAGCTGGGCCTCTCAATGGCCGGAACAAACTTTTCCAGCAGGGACCATCAGCTTTCTTTTGAGTCAGTATCCTTCGCTGGTGGCAGGTATTATCGATGGCATTACCTTCTTGTTGCTGATATGGCGATGGGGATTTTCCGTTCGCAGGGGTCGCCGATTTCGCACAGGACTGCGATGGTTTGGCGATATGTTGATGTCAGTTTTCAGAGAAAAGAAGCTGGAACCTTTCCGGGAGATGCGATATCAGATCATCGATGAAATAGACGGAATCCTGGAAGACTACTGATCGAAGGGCAAAAAAGAAAGGCAGGATGTTTCCATCCTGCCCGAGGAGTGCTTCGATTCTAATTCCTGAAAATAAGCGCGTTTACAATCTACCTTCGCACCTGCATACGATTCAAAGTCAGGAGACTCGATGGCTGTTCTGATTCAGACTCACAACACCGGGGTTCTATACATTTGAATCGCACCAGAGGCTGGCAGCTCTATGGTATTATGAAGCTTCCAGCATCGGATGGGCTGAACGGTATGTCCGATACTCCGCCGGTCCCAGTGCTGTCGCAGTAGAGCCAGCTCTGTCCTCCATCACCGGAAACCCGGACCAGCACGGAATAGCTTCCTGAGGGCAAACCGTCCAGGGCGTAGAACCATTCATCGTTGTTGGGACCATCTCCCGAGTAAGAAGCGTTGGGTGCTCCATCCGCCCATGTCCAGGTAGTGTTTCGGGGATCAGAACCCGCCGCTCCATAGCCCACCTGAAACTGGAAGTGCGAAGGCATGGTGTCATTCCCCATAGTCTGATCCGTATAGTTCTGAACATAGAACCGGCCGTAAACGTTCACAGGCAAGGCCCCGTTATGTGAAGTGGGATACTGCAGAATACACCAGAGCCCGTCTTCAGAAGGCGTCAGAGCATCCAGAACCTCAGCGCTGACTTCGCTGGAAAGATCCCCTTCCACGCTTCCTTCAACAGTAGATACCGCGAAGTAGTAGGTAGTGCCATTGGTTAGTCCAGTAACTGTATAGTTGCTGGTAGCCGAGCCTACCGACACTTTTGTTCCACTGGAAGTCTGACCGGAAGTGGTGGTGTAATAGACATAGTAGTTGGTGGCCCCGCTTACATCCGGCCAATCCAGGGTTGCCTGGCCATTATTGACGGTGACTTCTATGGATGCAGGAGCATCCGGTTTTCCAACAACTACCGCCTGCGAAACAATGCTTGATATGTTGCCCACGCCATCCACAGCGCGAACCTTCACTGTATAGCTACCATCTGGCAATGCTACAGATCCTGTATATTCGGAGCCGTTGGTGATGCTGGTGCCAGAGAAAGTGGGATCCGTCCCATTTACAGTGTAGGCAACCTTACTGCAGCCCGTAGCGCCCGTCCCTGAATCAGAACAGTTTACCGTAAGATTCACTCCATCCGGAAATGGACCTGCACTGGCCGGCGAGGTAAGCGACACAGAAGGATTGGTGGCATCCTTTCCTATGGTTCTGGTGGATGATCCGAAGTTACCCAGCAAATTGCTCACGCAGATTCGCACAGTATTCGTGCCTTCGCTCAAATGCGTAGATGAAATGGTAGTAACAGTATCGGGTCCGCCTGCATTGATGGAGCCAGTAACATTGCTATTGCCGCTTCCGTTGCTCAGTGCAGAGCCAGAACTACAGTCGCTGCCGCCTATGCGAATTTGATAGTTGCCCGCCCGACTGCTTTGCCAGGAAATTTGCGGATTACCCGAGCCTGCGATCTGACTGTCATAACTATTCACAGTGATAGTAGCTACGGCCGTATCCACAGTATACGTCTCTGATATAACGGTACCTACATTTCCGGCCTGATCTCTGGCTCTTGCTTTAATATAGGTTACCGCATTGTCCGAAGGAGAAAGCGCTGTAGAATACAGATTTCCATTGGTTATGGTGCCGTTACTACCTGTAATAGTGGGATTCGACGGAGCACTTCCTTCTCCGGACGTATAGGCGATTCGATCGCAACCGGAGGCACCGGAATCAGAACAGGACAGAGTGATAGAAGGAATACTTCCATAAGATCCGCTGCCAGGTGTGGCGGTAACCGATGGAGCTGTATCGTCGCGAACGACGCTTACAGTTTGAAAACCGGTAAGTCCATTACCCGAATCCACGACGCAAATTCGGATAGTATGACTTCCTTCGCCGGAAAGAGCGCTGGCATTAACGGTTGTATTCACATTAACTGAAGCTGTGGCCGTTCCTGTAGCAATGCTACTACCATCGCTGCAACTTGTAGAGTTGATTCTCACCGAGTAGGATCCGTTGCGATCGGACTGCCAGCTCAGTGTTGTGGAATTAATGGCTCCGGCTCCTGTGCTCACGTAATTGCTGGCGAGGTTCGCCGTAATAGCGGGAACGTTGTCGTCGATTACATAGACTTCCGTAGAGACAGTGGAGTTGTTTCCGGCGGCATCGCGACACATCGCTTTTAAGGTATAGGTTCCGTTTCCGGAGCTTCCCATAGTGAGGCTAACACTGGAAGGAGCCTTCACCGTGCCGTTGGAACTGGAAGGAGTACTTCCATCGGTGGTATAAATGATCATACCTGGAGCAACGTTGTCAGAGCATGTGGCCGTAACGGACTGAGAGGTACCATAGGTGCCTCCAGACGGACTGATTCCCATGGTGGGCAGCACCGCGTCGGCTTGAATGTCGGAAAGAATTGAATCGTTACTGGTACCGTCTCCATCGGTATCTATTCCATCCACGGTGCCATCTGAATCGCCATCC
Organism: Leptonemataceae bacterium; assembly: GCA_041984705.1. Taxonomy (GTDB): domain Bacteria; phylum Spirochaetota; class Leptospiria; order Leptospirales; family Leptonemataceae; genus UBA3465. The sequence continues at coordinate 3,858 of JBHIXQ010000234.1, forward strand.
AGAAAATCCACTTCATTGCCCGAGCAGCCGGCCGCAGTAGTAACGCTTATGCCACCAATCAGGCAAATGTAATAGTCCGGATTCCCGTCCCCATCCATATCAATGGCATCCGCAATTCCGTCGCCGTCCAGGTCGATGAGCCAGACATCCGGCTCTCCATCTCCATCAAGATCCAGAGAGTCCGGCTCTCCGTTGCCATCCCGATCCAGCACTTTGCCGTCGGTGGTGCCGTTTCCATCCAGATCCACGGACTGCCCGGCCACCAGTACTCCGTTTCCTCCGCCCGCAAGAGCCAGGAGCTCCAGCAGGGTTTCATCCGGTTCCCCGAAGACCAGGGAACACTGGCTGAACGTCAGAGTCGATGCCAGCAGAATGGTCAGCTTTGCGATTTTAGCGCCGATGGAATTCATAAAAAAACCTGTAATTACGGATAATCCGCTTTTTGAACTCTACATGGGCAGGATTAAACCCCGGGACGTACTTTTTTTTTCGGGGACGATTTTTTTAATCCCACTGCCGTAGGGACCCCGGTCCGGGCAAATGGCCGCAGGGCGCCCGGAACAACCCGTTCTGCTGGAGACGTTACCCCTGGTTTTTTTCCGGAATATCCCGTGCTGGGAGGCCGGATAATCGGGAGAAATGCACGTTACCGATAGGAACAGGCCAGGAATCGATCATCGCCGGAACATGGCAAAGACATATTCAATAGAGAAAATTGAGTTTTCTAATTCGGTATTTTGCAGAAAACTGGTGGGATGCTCCGTATTTTTCTGGCGGTAAGTCTGATTCTATTCAGCTTTCCGGCCCTGGCCGATTCTCAATCCATCCTGCATCTGAAGGATGGTAGTCGGCTCATTGGTCTTGTTGAGGCATGGACCGGGCAGTATTATCTAGTTCGTAGTCCTTCCGGTCATCTATCCAGGATCGAATCCAGAAGGGTGCAATCCGTAGAAAACCAGGCATTTCCACGCAAATGCAAGATCGTTCTGACTTCAGGCAGGACGATCGTGGTTCGAGTTCTGGAAATCGTCAGCGATGGCC
>JBHIXQ010000235.1:0-4898 GCA_041984705.1 Leptonemataceae bacterium
CCTCTAACAAACACATTATATCAAGAAATTGAAGCGATAAAGTCCGTCAATGATACACCGTCTAAAATGAACAAAAAATTATAAAAAGAGAGGTTAGAGTGGGGAGAGAGAGAGAGAGAGAGAGAGAGAGAGCATTCAAATTGATCTCAGGTGGATATAAGTAATAGAACAACAACAACGATGATACATACTTTTCGAAGTTACTCTGTTTTCCCGCATACAATTTACTTCGTGTAAACGGCATTGATGCCTTGAAAACGTTGTTTTCTCGCGAAAAAAGAAGAGAAACAGCACCAGAGATTTTTGGGCAGTTATTTAAAACCATCTCCGGCCACGTTAAGCTTAAATCAGAAATGACTTCAGCTTTTCGCGCAGGTTATGGACATCTTCCAGAAATTCCATTCTGGGTTCTTCAGGCGATAGAATCTCGATGGACTCACCAAAGGAGCGGATGACTTCCCGAAACCAGGCTCTGTCTCGAATGGAACACCGGGCTTTTTTCCAGCCCTTGCGATCCGGAAAATCCTCCACTGAAGTGAGACTCACGATTCTTTCCAGGTTCTTTTGAACGGAACCCCGAAATACTACCGTGGCCTCTTCCGAGCTCTCCAGAGGATTCTTGATGTAGGAATTCTTTATCATGGATGCCAGATCGGACGGAGGTTCCTTGCTTCGGGTTTGATCCAGTATCTTGATTTCACCGGCTCGATCCAGGCGAAAATACCTGGGGGCTTCCCTGGTTTGATCCCAGCCTACCAGATACATAAGTCCAACATGAGTTACCACGGCCCAGGGATCCACGAATCGAGTCTCCATGGACTGCTGATTTCGATCAGGATATAGAAATTCAACAGCCTTCTTTTGACTCAGTGCTTCCTCGATGGACCGTCGGCTATCATCGGCGGTAGGTGGCTTCTCAAAGATTACCTGAGTTTTTCCCAGGCTTTCCAGAACACCGCTTAACTCTTCCTGGTTCAGCCCCTGATCGGTGCGAAAGGAAAGGTCCTTTTGAATTGCATCCATCAAATCCGACCATTCGGCGGCCGAAAGAGCCAGTGGACGTTCCATGCCCTGCGGAAATTCCAGAGTTACCTCATCGCCTTCAATTGCGATATCAACGTAATCCCCCGGAGAAAAGGGAGGAACACCCAGCATGATCAGGTTATCCAGATCCTCGGTGAATTTCTTTCGGTCTTTATATCCGCTAAGGGACATGAGCTTTTCAATTTTGATTCCTGGATTCGCATGGATTACAGGAATCAAAGAAATCAGCCGTTTGAGTTTATCGGGAGTGGGCATACTAACTGTACAGCTCCTGGATTTCCTGAAGGAAATCGTTCATCCGCGAAGCAGACTGCGAATCCATGCGAATCAGTGCTTCCGGTCTCTGTAGAATCCATCGAAACAGTGCTCGCTCATTGGTTGTCCGGATTCGGTAGGTTTCGCCTTCCTTGCTTACTTTATCCCCGGGCATTCCGGAAAGAAAGTTGGAAAACATGGGGGCAAAGTCCTGAGAGATCTCCAGCTCTATGGAATGACTTTCATGAATTTGAATCCCCAGAGGATGCAGTGACATGGATTTAAGGTCGAATTTCCTGTCTGGCTTGAAGGTAGCCTCGCTCATTTCCAGGGTATGGAATCTTTCCAGATAATAAAAACGCACCTCGCCGCTTTCCCTGGATCGAGCCACCAGGCACCATCGGCCACGGTAATAGATTAATCCGCGACTTTCCAGGGTTCTTTTCTCTCTGCCTCCGGAAGCTGGCTCATATTGACCCAGCAGGACCCTGGATTTCATCAAGGCTTCCTGGACGGTATTCAGATGCGAAGATATTTGTGGATCACCCTGGTTTTCCAGAACGGGGCTCTGGCCAGGTAAGTCTCCCGGCAAATTGTTGTAGAACAGTTTGATGTAGATGGATGTCAGGTTCTCTCTGCGATCGCCGTCCGATTCAGACTCAAGAGCACGCAGAAGGAGGGAAGCCAGGGATTCTCGCTCCCGTGGGCTAAGTGTAATTCGATCCAGATGTTCCGGGGCATCCTCCGGAATGTAGATATGGCTGTCTGCCATGCCCACTCGATCGGGCATCGCTTCACCGGGAGAGTAATGCTTCAGTTTCAGTCCCAGCTTCTTTAGATCTTCTTTATCCCTTTCGAACTTTCTACGGGCGGACTCCGGTTCTCCAGTATAGGCCAGAGGCATGAGAGTTCGAATCTCTTCAAAGCTCAGTCCACCTGGTCTTTGCAGAAACGTGAGGTACAGACAACCCAGACGTTCTGACTTGGGCATTCGATCTGTTTCCTGCATATCCATAATCTAAATCGGTATTGATTCCTGAGTTTGATATGTGCTCATGGGGCCATGGGTTTCTACGGCCGTGGCCTCAGCATTGTTATCCGCATGTTCAGAGGCCTCCGCTCCTATGGCAAGCATTCCCGAATAATGCTGAATGGTCGTGAGGCTCTGCGAGTGCTTCCTGAATCTGGCCCAATACGGGGAACTCTGCTGGCAGCCCATGGAATGACCGCAAAAGGAAATGAGGACCCCAGGATTCATGTCCTGGCAAGCGCCTTTGCTGCCAACGGGTACGAAGTCATTTTACCAGACTACAGAGAAATTAGAAGCCTTACTATAGATCCCAGAAGCATTGAGTTCATGGAGGATGATTTGATGTCTCTGGCCGAGCTGGACAATCGAGGCCCTGTAGGTGTTTTCTCTGCATCATTCTCCGGTTCCCTGGCCATGGTGGCAGCTTCCGTGAAGGCTGCCAGCTCAGTGAAGTCCATGTTACTGGTGGGCCCCTTTGGCCATGTGATGTCTGTTGTGGAGCATCTGTTTGATGCTGAAGATCGGGATCCCTATGGATTCTTTGTGGTACTCAAGAATTTCCTTCCCGGCAGTAGCAAGAAGACCAAAGCTTTGAGGCATTGTTTCGAACAGGCTGCTCTGGACAACGGGCTGCAGCGAAATCCACGGCAATTGCCAGGAGCACTGGCGGAAGTCAGTCCTGCCATTCGTAAAGAGTTCTATCGAATTCTGCATGACGGAGCCTACAGACGAGAAATGAAAGATCGGATCTTGAATGATCCCCGTTGCAAGCGAATCGCTCAGAGAATTGATGTTATTCAGCATTGCCCCGATATAAAGGCCGCCATTACATTGATCCATGGAGACAGAGATAATGTAATTCCTCCTGGAGAATCCAGGTTACTATTCGACCATCTACGAGACCATGTTCCGGCCCGGGTTTGTTTTACTCCATTGATCTCCCATGGAACGGTGCAGTTTGGTCTGGATCTGCCTCTGAGAGTGCATCAGGTGGTATCCACCATGTCCTCCTTTCTTCAGGAACTGGAAGCACCTATCAAATAAGCTGCAATGAGCCACGGTTGCCAGCTCATTAAAGCGGGTGCGATTCAATCGCCAGCTAGTTTTGATGCATCCTGATAGGATGCCGAATTGACCAAATTGTTGGGTTCCGATGGATTCTGAGGGCACTGGCAGTGTGCACGATCTTACAGCGCTTTAAATAGTCAGTGGAGATGAATTGCGCAACTATTCCGATTCATGCAGAGGGCGGATGCCTGTTTTTCGATATTCCAGATATTCCTGAATGATTCGGCCATGATCGAAAGCCAGCTCATAGGATTGCAGTTCAGCCTCAGCCACAACTACCACAGCTGCGGCATCATCGCCGGCCACCGGTCTCTGGTCTGCATGGGCCAGAAACACCACCGACATGGTATGCCGTCTGGGATCACGTGCTGGATCGGAATAAACGTAGAAGAGTTCATCCAGAGTGATATGCAGACCAGTTTCTTCCCGGGCTTCTCGAATGGCTGCTTTTTCTACAGGCTCCCATTCATCTACGAATCCTCCGGGCAGGGCAAAGCCATGAGGAGGATTCTTTCTTTCGATGAGTACAATTCCGTCGGAAAGTCGGATGATCAGGTCTACAGTGGGTACCGGGTTCCGGTATTCCATGTTATTTCTTTTCTGGATCGGTGACTTTGAGCTTCACTTTGGTTTTCCAGGGACGGTACGGGGCCAGGGCCTCCATCCTTTTCTCTGGAACATAGAAGATTCGCTCGCCGTATTTTACGATGATGCCTTTGTAATGGGCAAAACGGGTCTGGTGGTCAATCAGTCCTACTTCCTCAACAGCATTCCAGTTTTCGCAGGTTTTCAGTACCGGGATATGCCTTAGATGTAGCTCACGTACAGTACCATTCTTTACAGAGTCACGTAGAACCTTTTCCCATTCCATACCGGATTACACTGGTCCTCGTGCTGCTATTTTGTAAAGTAATTTAGAACCGGGTTCCTTGCTGCCGTAGCTTCATCAATCCGCGTAACAAACGCTCGGTGAGGGGCCGCAGACAGATCAGAATCACCTGCCTGCATTCTTGCTGCAATGTCCTTCATCACTTCAGAGAAATGGTCCAGGGTTTCCGGACTTTCGGATTCTGTAGGCTCGATCATGATGGCCCCATGAACGCTGAGAGGAAAGTACACAGTTGGCGGATGGTAACCGTAGTCGATAAGAGCTTTAGCCAGATCCATTGTGGAAAATCCTGTCTTCTTTTGCTTCGAATCGCTGAATACCACCTCATGCATGGAGTCATTGTCCGATGCCAGTTGAAATTGCTCTTCCAGGTTCTTTCTTACAATATTGGCATTTAATACTGCATGCTCTGCGATGGCTCCCATCTGATTTCCATGACTGCGAATAAATATGCAGGCTCTGAGTAGCACACCAAAATGCCCCAGTCCGGATTTCATTCTGCCAATGCTAAATTCTGCGGACTCAAGAGCATAGCTTTCATCCTTCGCCCGTGTTACCTGAGGGCCAGGAAGAAAATCCTTCAGTCGATCGGATACAACTACAGCTGCACCA
>JBHIXQ010000236.1:0-287 GCA_041984705.1 Leptonemataceae bacterium
AGAGTACCGCTATGCAATGAATGATGGCACCAATACTATCAGGAGCCATCAATGTCATCATTGAGATTAAAATCTGTCCTTACTGGAGCGCTGCTTTTAAGCGGAATCGTCGCTGGAATTTTCTCTTCCCTGCCCGTCCTGGAAAGCCCGGGATATCTCCCTTTGCTGGCCAAAATAACTGTCCAGGTGCATGTGGCTGTGTTTTTCCAGGCGATGATTGCATGTGTTTACGTTGGTCTTGCCTGCATCTTTTTCACAGTTTTAAGATCGCAGGAGCCAGGTATTGC
>JBHIXQ010000236.1:297-4866 GCA_041984705.1 Leptonemataceae bacterium
CTTATCATGATATCTTACATCCGGGAGGTGTGGCGAGACTACGGGGTTCGCCCGTAGATGATTCAGATAGTTTACGTGATGGATGGACTTCTGTTTCTAGCGCTGGTTCCGTTGCTTGTCCTGCTCACCATGAGTGAACAATATCTGCAGGCTACGCATGGACATATTTCCGCTCTGCAACTGCAGCTGGAAACAATGGCTGAATTGACTCGTCTGAGCCGGGACTGGATCAATCATCTGGCCATGATACTTCCCTGGAGTATAGGCGGTCTGTTCCTATATTCCGGGCTATTGCGCAGCAAATTGTTACCGGCCTGGATCACCTGGTGGGGTCTGGGCAGTTCGGCCCTTACTCTGGCCTCTACTCTTCTTCTAATGCTGGGTATGCTCAAGATCGTCACTCCCATGTACTTCATTTTGAATGCGCCCACGGCACTGCTGGAAATCACAATGGCCATCTATCTGTTCTTGCGCGGATTTCGGTCCAGTGATAATAAGACGGCACAGCCCGGCTTCAGTTAGTAGCTAGCGCTGCAGAAGGTCGTGCCAGAGTCAGGTCCTGTGATTCCAGCACAATAGCGTAGAAATCTATGGCGATATTCCATGCATTCAGCAATGACAATCAGGCCAGGGCTGTGAATCGTATTGGGCGTTCAATTTTCAGGCTATGGCTCCTGGCATGGATCCTTGGTAGTCCGGGCTGCAAGGTTTTCGATGAATTTCACTATGTCTATGTGTTGCCCGAACCATCCGGCTCTGAATCCAGGGCTATCTCCAGTGGTGGAGGGGATTCTCTCAGGTTCTATGCAGCCAGCGATTCAGCCAGTACCAGCGGTAAAAAGAATATCGAAATCTATGCTACCATTGTAGATCCTACCATTGCCAGAAATATCTACAGAAACAGTCGGGGCCCCAGAGACGGGGGACGGATGCCAGATCTGTTCTTGCTGGAGTTAAAGATATCAAATCACGATGAAACGTCCGTTGGATTCGACCCGTATTCTACCACTGTGGAATGCAACGGTTCCCGGTTTATCCCGCTGGAACCGGCGCGGTACTGGAAAGACTACGCAACCTATTCCAATGTATGGTTGTCCTACGGCTGGCATATGGTTCCCCGAAACTCTGCATTCTTCTATCGTCCCGATCCAGAAGACCATATTCTGGAAGATGAATATCTGATGTCCGAAGCAAGAAAGGCCTTTCTTGAGAATCGTAGATTGGACTTTCTTGAGCAGTTGCGAAAGCCAGTGGAACTGGAATCCGGCGGGTCCGCGACTATTATTCTGCCATATGAGCGCCTTCCGGATGAATGCCAGTGTATAATTTCCATCAGGTTGCCGGGGAGTGGCATTCAGCAGTTTCGCTTCAGCAAGGTTCGAATGGAATCCGAAGAATGGAAGGCTCATCGAAAGAAGCTGGAGAGCCAACCAGGGCCGGTCCAGTATCTAAATGAAAGACAGATGCTGTTTCAGGATCAGTCTATGCGATTGGACGAGCTTCAAAAAAAACACATCCAGCGCCGAAAGGAGTTCTGCCAGGGGCTTTCTGATTCCGAAGCCAAAAACAGTGGATTCTCCTTCTGTCAGGATTCCTTCTGGTTTCGCTGGTTTGATTCAGGCTTCGAATAGCGATCAATGAGGAGTCAGGTAGATACTGGTCTAAAAAAGAATTCCAGGACCACCATCGGTACATAGATTGTTGCAGGTACCGTTACAATCCGGGAAAAGCCAGAGCTGACTGCTAAATCGAATCTCGCAAGGCCCATCGGGTTCATGCATACTTCCTGAGCAGTCTGGCAGAACTGGAATGCAAACAGCTATCGCCTCCCCACAGAAAGGCCGTGTGTTCCATCCATCTGGACTCAGCCACAGACATATACTCCAGAATGGCCCGGTCCGGTTCGTCCAGTCGGTCCATGGCTGGCTCCACACTGCTTCGCAGATACTCGAGTAAGAGCGGATCCCCGGCCAGTAGCTCAATGGCCGGACGATCCGAGCGAAATTCATATACACCGGTCTTCCATTCGAACTGCGGAATCCTGCTACGAATCCAGCGAAGAATCCGAAGAGAGCAAAACAGGGGCGCATACTCATCCGACAGAACATGGATCTGAAACCCTTCACAGATTTCGCCTCCATGTTTGTGAAAGGTAGGCAGGAAGCGCAGGGGCCTGAGGATAGCGCCGGGTAAAAAAAGATTCGCATTTTCCATTAAAGGGCCCAGGAAAGGTGCTCCAAAGATTTCAAAAGGACGGGTGGAGCCCCGGCCCTCACTTAGATTCGTTCCTTCCAGAAGGCATTGTCCCGGGTATACAAGAGCTGTATCGACGGTGGGCATATTCGGCGAAGGATAGATAGAAAAACCGGAATAGAAATCGCGAGAAGTCCCGGGGATATTCCTGGAGTTCGCGCTGGAGGTCTCCGGATGGTCATCCAGACTTTTCGAGGCTGATCCTGATTTCAGCATCCTTTCTGGTCCGGCGGATGTTGCAGATTCAGCGGACGTAGCCCGGGAATTATTCTCTTCTATACCAATTTCCAGAGCATCCGCATCCAGGCTGAGCCAGGAGGCAAATAACCTGGCCATTTCCCCTGTACTGAGCCCATGGCGATGAATCACCCCTGGAAGCCCCACAAAGCTTTCATAGTCCGCTTCCAGCACCGTTCCTTCCACCAGACGGCCAATGGGATTGGGGCGATCCAGCACCAGGCATCGGACGCCAGCCCCCTGCTGGCGAAGTTCATGAATCACCTGCAGACAGTAATAGAGAGTAGTTAGAAATGTATAGTAGCGACTGCCCACATCTTGAAGATCCACAACCAGCCAGTCCAGATCGGAAAGCCTTTGAGGATCTGGTCTGAGGCTGTTTTCCTGAAAGCCATATAAAGATAGAAATTCTGTCCGCTTGCGCTCCTCGACCTTGAGATAGGCCTCATAAGCCCGGGTTTCTTCCAGGCCCACCTGATCCTGAAGCTCCGCGAAGAGACCATGCTCGGGAAGAAATACGCGCAAAAACCGAGATCTGGAAGCCAGGATCTGGAAGCTATAGGCCTGCTCTGCCGCGCTGTAGGCCGTCTGATTGGCCAGAAGCCCCAGACGCGGGGATCCTTCTCTGGCCAGGAATTGAGATAGATAGGATTTCATTCTAGATCTGGATGATTCGGTTTGTGAGACGGATTCGCCTGCCCGGAAATACGAAATGGAGGCCCGTTGTCATCTCACTCTTTTCTGTGGATTCAGGATTTCTATATTGACTGAGTAGCCTTGCATTATGTCACCTGATATTTGTGTCCGGTCCCCGGCTTAATCCCCACCAGGCGGAAGCTGTAAATCATATCCGCGGACCCCTGCTTATTTTTGCCGGGGCCGGCAGCGGGAAGACCCGCGTCATTACGCACAGGATTCAACATATGCTGGGTCAGGGAATCGCCTCATCCTGCATTGTGGCCGTTTCGTTTACCAACAAGAGCGCTCGAGAGATGAAGCATCGTCTGCAGAAGATGGTGGGTAGCAAAGCTTTGCGCGGAATGGTTCTGTCCACATTTCATGCTCTGGGAAATAGAATACTGCAAAAAGAGATTCGAGTCCTGGGTTATCGGGATCCATTTTCTATCCTGGATTCCGATGATGGGCTGCAGCTCTATGCCAGCATCTATCGTGATTTGAAGCTGGATCCGGATCAGGTTAAAGAAGACTCCATGCCTTTCATGGTTTCTCTGTGCAAGAACTCCAACATGCATCATGAGGACTGGGCCGGGAGCCGCAGCCTGCCAGTATCCGCCGGTTTTTTCTGCGATGTCTACGAACGCTACCACGCAAGTCTGAAATCCCTGAATGCAGTGGACTTCGACGATCTCATTCTACTACCTTCGCGCATCTTTAAAGAGCATCCGGAAATCCTGGATAAGTACCGGCGCAGATTCAGATATTTCATGATCGATGAATTCCAGGATACGAATCCCACTCAATACGAATTGCTTTTATCGCTGGTAGGCGATGAAAAGAATCTTTGTGTTGTGGGCGACGATGATCAGTCCATCTATGGATGGCGCGGCGCCGATGTGGGAATCATTCAGAATTTTCAGACCGATTTCCCGGATGCGAAAATTGTAAGACTGGAACACAACTATAGATCATCCTCAAGAATTCTCTCTGCAGCCAATGCGGTAATTGCCAATAATTCCAAGCGCGTGCAAAAAACCCTGCGAGCCACCGGCGAAGAAGGAGAGCAGATTTCTGTAATCATGGCCGAAGACGAAGAGCAGGAAGCGATGATGGTGGCCGACATCATCCAGAATCGAATCATTCATGGCGCCCAGAACCCTGGAGACTTTGCCATTCTATATCGCACAAACTTTCAGTCCAGGGCTTTCGAACAGGAATTGCGCAAGCTTCAGATCCCGCATCATGTTGTGGGCGGTTATAAATTCTTCGATAGAAAAGAAGTTAAGGATCTCCTGGCCTATCTGCGAGTAATTGCAAATCGCAGCGATGAAATCTCTTTGCTTCGCATACTGAATCGGCCCCGCCGGGGGATTGGCGAAGGAAGCGTACAAAAGATCGGTG
>JBHIXQ010000237.1:0-4853 GCA_041984705.1 Leptonemataceae bacterium
TCTTGATTCTAACCCATTTTAATCAGTGCAACAACATATACAACACATTGAAAGAAACATAAAGCACCAAACAATGCTAAGATAGGTCAATAAATTAGCTGCTACATTATTTGCAGATAATTAAATTGGACTTGTTCCAATTCTAGGTGAAAGAATTTCAGTGCTGTCATTAATAAGTTCAAAATATTCTTTTCTAGTTTTGCTAAGTAGCTCTTGAATAAAATATGGTGGTTATATCCTCTGTAGTCTAATAAATCTTATACAACTATTTGGTTTAATTTTCCTTCACATTTAGAACTATTTTGTTGCGTCTTTCTATGGCCTAAGACTCTTCCATCTGGGAAATCTATTCTTTGAGAAAGGCGATCTGGAGTCAGCGTCTACTGCCTATGAATCCGCCCTGGAGCTGGATCCGGATTGCGTGGAAGCACTGTACAATCTGGCCAATGTCTATTATCGCCTGGAAAAGTTTGCCGCCAGCATTCGCCTGTTTCATAGATCCATCGACCTGGACCCTTCCTTTCCCGAGTCCTACTACAATCTGGCGTTGGTGTATTTCAGCCTCAAATACTTTCGTGAATCGGCGGAGCTATTTGAATCCTACCTGGAAATGGATTCCGACAGTCCCTTTGCAGAGAATGCCCGGGACTTCCTGGATGAAATTCAGGAGTTACAGACGGATGAGCCCAGCCCTGGTCTGTTCGACGATTGGAACGGACGTTAAGCTATTACAGTTCATCCGCTAGAATCACGGTATTAACTGTGATTTCTCAGTAAGCCGCTACGTAGGAACACAATTCTTGCCTTTGTGAATCGCTCTGGACAATCGTAGCGGGCATGTTATGACTGGAGTGAGTGAGTGAAAATAAAGCTCCAGAATCTCAAGACCCGGCTCATCAGGTCTATGAGCGTGTGAACTTCCTGATGCTCAAGAGTTCGGCGGATTATCTTGTCTCGCTGGACCCGGACCTTCTGGAAGACTTTGTACTCAAGTATTCCGGTGTCCTGATCTTCCTGCTCAATGTGCTGGATGCCGATCGCAGTTTACGGTTACTGGCCCGACTGACTAATGCTTCTGTACTTTCTTTACTGGAAGAGGAGTTACGGATGCTGGCTATTCGCGAAGTGGCCCGTCTGGGAGAGGAGCCAGAGAAGCTGATCACGCTTACCGGCTATCTGGATCTACTGGATCGTCTGGCCGGCCAGACCGAGATCCCTGACGGAGAAAAAAGCACAATCCGCGAAGCCATTGAAATCCTGGAGGAAATCTCTGCTTCCGGTGGGCGTAGCCGGTTTCTCTATCTGGAATACTTCTCCTCCGATCAACTACAGGAAATCTTTCGATTTAACCTGGAGCAGAATCCTCCGGTTAACTTTGGATTGCTGGCCTTTAGCTCCGAGCAGGTAAGGGAAAGCATCCTTGAAATGATGGCCAGGCGAAAGCCCGAATTTCTGGCCTGTGTACCCTCAGCCCTTTATTCTATTCGCAACTACAAACTCTTTCTGGAACCCGGGGTATTCGAATATTTACCGGAAGCCGTGCAGGGTATTGTAAAGGAATTCGACGCACTACAGAAAGGAAAACAGGACATTATCACTGCCATTCGATTGAAGCTTGGTCTGGAAGAAGGGGATGAGGTGGATCCGGAGCAGTTTCCCCCGGAAGCCAGGAATCGTGCCCTGGATTTGATCTATAGTAGAATGCGCCTTGAGACTCGAGACAGCCGGGATTTCTTCTTGAGGCAGCTATTTAATGAAGGATATCTACGCCAGCAGGACCTTGATTTGCTGCGAAGTGCACTGGAAGGCCTGATAGATCTTTAATTGATGGTTTTTTTCCTCCTGTAGAATGCTTCCGGGCTTTCCTTTTCCTGCCCTCTGACAATACACAATGTTCATCTGCAATCCTTACGGACGTTCCGCTGGCGCCGGTTTGTGGTAATCCTTTGAGCCAAAATGACGTTATCGCCGTCCGGGAACTTTGACTGCTGGATCACGATTCAGTGCTTTTTCCGCGGAGCTTTGCGCCGGTAGCATTTAATTCTCTTTAACCGTTGACTTAATCTGAGCGAATGGAATCTATCGGCCTATGCTTCGTGCCATTCACAAAGCAGGTCTCCTGATTGCGATCTCACTAACTCTGGGTCAATGCGCGGCCCATCCAGTATTCAATCTGCTGGACGGCGACGACTCCGAGGACAGTCTACTGCAGGCTCTGCTCCTTATTGCTCTGACATCCAGACAATATATCTTTGTGGCAGATTCAGGCGCAAATCTACTATACAGAATGGATGATATGCAGGGGAGCAACCTGGTAAGCTACGATGGATCAGCCCTGGGCACCGCATTTTCGAACCCATCAGGCATTGCAACGGACTCACAGGGCCGAATCTATGTGGCTTCTAACGCCCGTGTATACCGATTCGATGATATGCTGGGCACAAACCAGGTAGAGTATAATGGGAGTGCCGGTACAGGATTTGCTCAGATCAAGGATCTCTTTATAGATTCACAGGATAGAATCTATGCCACCGACAACACAAATGATCGAATCTATCGCTTTGACGATATGCAGGGCAGCAATCAAATAGAAATCGCTTCTGGTTTCTTCAATAATCCCCAGGGTATTGCCGTTGATGGATCCGGAAACATCTATGTGGCGGATACTGCCTTTGGCAATGTTCAGCGATTTCCGGATATGACAGGTACGGGCAGGGTCGTTTATGATGGCAATATCCTGGGTAATGCATTTCAAAACCCATTCAATGTAGCAGTCGATTCACAATCCAATATCTACGTTGCCTGCATTGGAAACGGGCTGTTTCGCTTTAGCGATATGACTGGAAGTAACCAGATCGAGAACAATGTCACCACCAGCTATGGACAGCCCCGGGGGCTTACTGTGGATTCCAGAAGCAGAGTCTATTTCACCGAATTCTTAAACAATGACAGAGTATATCGAATGGACTCCCTGGATGAAAGCGGCCTTGTGTTCTATGGTCCATTTACTCAGCCGATCTATATTCATGTTCAGAATTGATGCAGATTCGCTCAGCTGGCCGAACCTGCTCTATAGAAGCAAAAAGGCCCGCATTGTGCGAGCCTCCTGTGCCGGTTATTAACCGGATCAAATGCAAGTTAGTTCAAGCAGCAAAGAAATCAGCTTTAATGATTTCATCTACATGAATGGAATCCGTATTTCCATCTTTCTGGTTTCGGATAACCATATCCCCTTCCAGTCTTCGGTTCTTGTCCAGTTCCACCATTGAACCGTCTTTGAGATACAGAACAATATCAATTCCTCGGAACTGAATATATTGTCTTAGTTGTTTCTTGAAATCATCCGCAGTAACTTTCAAAGTCTGACTCCTCTGTATTATTGGTACAATCTGTTTAACGGCCGGGTACGCGAAGAGGTACAGTACTTTTTTATGTCGCGAAGAAAAAAGTGTAACCGTACAAAGTATTTTCTACGTCGCGCGCGAAAGTACTATACAATCGACGGTGGAAAGCATGTGTGATTGCTGCTCTTCGTTCGTTTTCGATTCAAAATTGTCTGAGCCAGGTCCCATTTATGAATCTCGATCCATGGTCAGGCAAATACATGTGTACTTAGCGAATGACGGGTAAGGCATCCAGGTGCTTGCAAACACCGGTGCGAAGGAAGAGAAGCTGAACCATATGGCGTTGTCTATGGATGTACGGTACTGCAGCATTGACTTTCCATATTCATATCCATATCCATATCCGTAACCTGAATCTGAATCCAGAGCCGGGAGAATTAGCTGGATAGTGTGGCCACATTGAGGGGGAAACATTCAGGCGGAAATCTTCAGGAAGCCGTCTTAAGAATACAGCATTCTCTCCGGCCTGGTTGCCGGGACAGGCTAACCAGGAAGGTATACCAGGTAGAGCAGGGGCATGGCTCCAGAAGTGCCGTACTGGATTGGTTCGGTATGGACAGCTCAGTTTTTTCTCTGCCAGGAAACTCCCTGAAACCGGAAAAAAAGAGGTCTATCCTTCCAAGGTCGGACGACCTGACAGTCCAATTCTGTTACTCTAATACCCGAATCCATGGCAGGGTGCCGCTCTGCTGTTCGGAGGCATGATGGGATGTTTTCATCTGGAATTAGAAAGGACCGAATGATTTGGTTCGTATTTTGTACTGCACTGTGCTCCACTTCCTGCGTCACCGACTTTCCGGAAACTCCCCTTGAATCGGATGCTGCTACCTTGCTTCTGGCCGACCTCGACGGAGTATACCAGCCCTTTGCTGCTGCCCCGCCGGATACTTTTGCAAATCTTTCGCTCTGGTTCAAAGCGGATGCACTTTCTCTCACTGATGGAAGCGCCGTTACCACCTGGACAGATTCATCAGGGCTGGGTAACGATGCCACGGCGCCAACCACAGCGGAGGAACCTGTTTTTAGAGGAAACCTTTTGAATGGTATGCCTGCCATTGAATTCGACGGAGTGGATGATTCCCTGGTCTCCACTGATGTAGATTTCGCGACCTACACCTTCATAGTGGTGGCCAGGCATACCAGAGGCTTCGGTGGATTCGATTACCGCATGGACACCATTACCAAAATGGAAGGCGGACGTTCCGCTTCATTGTATTTCGAGTGGAGGAGCGATGGTTCTCAGAGCATTGCCAATCGAAACAGTCTGGATGGGACTACAGAGTTTTTCATTAGATCCCCTTCGAATACCGGTCAATGGTATCTGAAAGTCGCCACCTATGACGGCATAGCCTCACATCTATTTGTAGACGGACAGTTAATGGTCTCGTCCGGAATCAACGTTGGTTCCATTCGTGACCACAACTGGGCCTTTCGGATCGTAGGTAAGAA
>JBHIXQ010000238.1:0-4842 GCA_041984705.1 Leptonemataceae bacterium
AAGCTACGGCGATATGGCTGAAGCGATCGGAAAACCGAAAGCGGTGCGCGCCATCGGACATCGAACTGGGTGCTGTGGACTATTTGCTCAAACCCATAAGTCGGGATCGTTTTAAGAAAGCAGTGGCCAAAGCGGCTTCATTGATCCCCAGCCTCACGACAGAGGATCCAGATCAGAGCAGAAACAAGGGATTGTTCCTGCAGCAAAAAGGATCCCATCATTTCGTGAAGTTTTCGGATATCATCTATCTGACTGCTAACAATAAAAGTACCATCCTGCATACCATCGAACAGGACCTGGACTGCAATGCCCTTATCAAAGATCTACTGGAACGGCTCCCGGAGAATCAGTTCCTGAGAATTCATAAGAAATATGCAATCAATATAGATTATCTGGATCGCCTGGAAACCCAGGATAATGGAAAATTTCTGCTGGTTCTAAAAAATGAAGATGAAACTGTTCTTCCGGTAGGAAGCACATTTCTGCGAAGCCTTCGCGAGGATATGGGACTTTAATTCTGGCTCCCTATAGCCCTATTCCATTTCTTTAATCCGACTGATTTGCTATAAACAGGTCCACTTACCGATTCACACTACCACGTTTCGCAGAGGCTTACCGCTGTAAGTCCCATTGAATCGTCCGTTCCGGATGGTAAAGCGACCATTCACCAGCAACGCCTCTACACCGGCCGAGAGTCGAATCGGGTTATCGTAACTTGCGTAGCTCCGTATTTTCTTTAGATCCAGAACTCCAATGTCTGCCTTCCAGCCCTCTTGAATCTGACCTCGATCGGTGATTCCGGCCACACTGGCAGGTAAAGCGCTGCATTTGCGAATGGCCTGTTCCAGAGGCATGATCTTTTTTTCCAGCACGAAGTAGCGCAGGAAGTGGCTGAATGTTCCGTAGTTTCTAGGGTGTGGATTACCTTTCATTCCAGGATTCAGGGCAGACCCATCCGATGCAACCGAGGCAAACGGATCCTGAAATATTCGCATTAGATTTTCTTCACTCATGGCAAATACCACCGTGGACGCAGAACCGCTGGATGCGATGTCAAACATCAATTCGTAGGGAGGCTTACCGGTAGAGCGTGCAATTTCCGCAAGACTCTTTCCGGAGTATTTTTTGTAGCGATTGGAATATACCACACCCAGGCGAATGCGATCGTAACCTCCGATACCTGAAATCTTGTCTTCTACCTGACGTCTGAGCACATCTCCGTCTCGGCCCCGGGCCAGAGAGAGATTGAGTCCCTTCTTCTGAGCCCATATTGGAAACAGGCTATTCAGGGCCGTATGATAGGCCGTGTAGGGATAGCGATCCATGGTCAGATTCAATCCATCATCTCTCGCTCTATGAATTAAATGGAATGCAGAGTCCGCCTTGTTCCAGTTTCTCTGCCCCTGAAGCTTAAAGTGGCTGATATTCAGGCGCACATCCGATTCGCTGGCAATGCGAATCGCTTCAATCATGGCCTCCAGAACCCGATCATCTTCGTTTCGCATATGTGTAGAATACACGCGAACGTTTCTACACATCTCTATGAGTTCTTCCGTGGTAGAATGCGCATTGGGCATATATTCCAGCCCGCTACTGAGTCCACAGGCTCCCTGGTCCAGAGCATCGTCGATAAGTCCGCGAATGGTGCGCATCTCTCTGGAGGTTAGCTTTCGCCGCTCATAGCCGGCCTGTCCCTGGCGCAGAATCCCGGAGCCAATCATGGTCTTGATATTTACAGTGCTTCCCAGCTCTTCCAGAGCATCGTAGTAGCCGGCAACGGTTTTCCAGTACGGTAATTTACCAAACCTGGATTGCATGTAGGAATGCATGGCTCTTCCCAGAGAATCCGTAAATGGAGCCGGAGAGCGTCCATCCTGACCCACAATCTCTGTGGTTACACCCTGATATATTTTGGAAATTGCCCTGCGATCCTGAAAGATAACATAATCGCTATGGGAATGCAGATCCACAAATCCAGGGACAATATGATAACCGGTGCAATCGTAATTGGTAGCGGCGGTGGCCTCGGATAGATTTCCAATAGCGCCAATTTCATCGTCGAAGATTCCTACATCTCCCCGAAAAGAGGCCTCCCCGGTGCCATCCACAATGGTTCCATTTCTGAGAATGATGTCGAACTCACCGGACATCTTTCGCATGCTGTTGCGAAATGTTCGCAGGCTGGAACAACGGCTCAGGGCCAGGCCCACTCCTGCCGCAGCCCCTATCTTAAGGAATTGCTTTCGGCCCATGGTTTCGGGCCTGGCATGGTTTCTGGAATCGTCTCTTGTGGAATCGTCTCTAGGGCTGGAACTCACGATGCCATGGATGCATTGCCCATTACAATGCCCACCCTTTCTATACCCGGGACTACTTCGATATTGCCTGAATCAGCTCTGGATCCGGTGAATCTGCCATGCAACTCCGGGCAATACGCTCAGCACTCCAGCCCCGCTCCAGAAGGGAGCGAATGGTGCTGGATCCTTTTCGCTTGGCCAGCCTTTCACCGGAATCATCCCTGAGCAAAGGACAGTGGTAGAACTGAGGAACTTCCAGCTCCAGGGCACGGTATAGAAGCAGTTGTCTGGCAGTGGAAAGTAGCAGATCCTCGCCTCGAACAACTTCAGTTATTCCCATAAGAACATCGTCCACAACGACAGCAAATTCGTAGGATGGATAACCTTCCACACTCCATATCAGAAAATCACCAAAGTCTGCTCCCCCTTCGTAGGTCACAGCTCCCAGATGGTTATCCTTGAATTCTATTCTTTCGTCGGGAACGCGAAAGCGAAAGGCCTGATTTTCAGGTCGCTGAAACTTCAGGCTGGCCGAAACTTCCGATCTTAGAGCCCGGGGAAAGGAAAGTTCTCCGGTGGGCCCCGGCCGGATGCCCTGCTCCTTTTGCTTTCCCTGGATTTGTCTGCGTGTATGGTTGCAGGGATAGATCCATCCGCCATCCCTGAGCTTTTGCCAGAAAGGTAGATAGATATCCTTTTTCAATCGTTCGGACTGACGATAGGGCTTATGGGGCCCTCCCAGATCCGGGCCTTCCTGCCATTCCAGAAACAATCCCAGGTCCTCCAGAGAGGCCCGGTCAAACTCCGGTCTACATCGAGATCGATCCAGATCCTCCATGCGAAACACCAGCGTGCCCTTCTGCTCGGCACAACGCCGGGCCGCAATCAAGAATGTGGAAAGATGCCCTGGATGAAGATACCCGGTGGGGGATGGAGCAAGTCTTCCACGATAGCCAGATCCCATCAGGACCGATTCTTTTTGAAATACTTGACCAGAGCTACCCGATTTCCCTTTTCGTTGTATCGCACTATATCGAAGGCAGAAACGGTCATCATGATTCCTCTACCATGGGCCATAAAATCTTCGTTCAGCTTCTTTTCATCGGTTTTGAGCATCTTTCTGTGATCGAATCCCTGGCCTTCATCGGTTACTCTGAAGGCCACTCGATCTTCATCTATGGAGTATTCCAGATAAATCTTTCGGTTTTTGAACTTTGGATTCTCTCTTCGCTCTTCGATCAATGCCAGGTAACTACCTTCTTCCAGAGCCTTTGTCTTTTCATCGAAGGTAATCTCCAGATTTCCATGTTCGATGGCATTGATGATGATTTCACGAAGGCTGGTACGTACGGTCATCTGCACTTCAGGATCCGCAAACCTGGAAATCAATGAACTCAGTCGCTGACTCAGGATCTCTGCATTTCGCACATAGTTTTCGATTGAAAACTCTACCCGTTCTTTGATGAGGTAGCGGGCCAGCACATCTTCAGTAATGATGTTACCCCGGCCCAGGATTTCACGGCGACCATCCTCGTATTGCAGATACTGCAACTGGATCTGCGTATCCCGGGGCTCCATGACGTGCTTTTGTTTAAACTCTGTCTGAAAAGAAACGGAAGTTCCCGGTTTGGACAACTCTTCCAGTTTCTCCAGGGCGAAGATCTTGTTCAGAGAATCCTTCCAATCCCTGTTGTAGATCAGCTCCAGGAAGTTCATACTCAATAGCTCTTCCTGGCCATACTTCAGAATTCTCTGGAAAGTTTTATTCACCATGGTAAAATTCCAGGATTCATCCAGAGTAAAGATGAAATCGTCCGCCTCTTCCACCAGAGTCTGCAGTCGAATACTTACCTTCTCCGATTCATTCTGCGCGACGCTGAGAGCTTTTACATTCTTCTGAAGAGAGGCAGAAAGCTGATTGATTCGATCCCCCATACCCAGCGAAAGCACCATCGCTTCCAGGGCAGAGCCGATCTGGATCCCGTAGGTGGTAATAAAGGTGTCGGGAAGAATCCCTGCAGATTTCAGTACGTTCAGAGCTCCGCCCAGAAGAAAGAATAGCCAGGCAGCCAGAAAGAAGCGAGCCTGCCTCACTCCCAGAATCATGATATGTATTCCGTTTCCAAGCACCAGCCCCAGAGTGGCGATGGTAAGAACCATGGAAGCCACCAGGTTGATGCGATAGTTAAATAAAAAGAGTGCAGATAGCATTCCGGTTATGTTTAGGACCAGCACCACCCAGTAGATGCGATCTGTGGTGGGTGTATGCTGTTTCGAATGCAGGTAGGCCCTGCAGAACAACAGAATCAATCCGCATGTGAGAAATATAAAAAACGGAAGACTATTATTTCCCCAGGTGACTGAGTCCGGCCATAGATACTGAAAGGAAAGCCCGTTTAACGTAGCCTGGAAAAGCACATAGGCCAGAACAAACAGAATATACAGGAAATAGGTGCGATCCCTGGTAGAGAACAATAAGAACAGGTTCGTCACTACCATGGCCAGCATGATGCCATAATAAAGACCCAGTATAATCTGTTCGGTG
>JBHIXQ010000239.1:0-4805 GCA_041984705.1 Leptonemataceae bacterium
CTCATACCAGGGCAAACGACGATTCAATAGTTCTTCGTATGGCTCACCACCCAGATTGGGCCTTGAGGCTGATTCCTGAACCTTCCCCAGAAGCCAGGACATGGGCCTTTTAATGTACACTACAATGCAGTACTCTTTTAATATTTCAGCTTTTCGGCTGGAAAAAGACTCTGTTGCCCCCGGGGATTCCGGAGCTTCCACCAGGATGCCTCCTCCGCAATCGATTATGGCTGGCTGCATGCTGGCTACCTTCTGCAATATTTCGAATTCGCGGTTACGAAAGCCTTCCCATCCTTCTTCGCTTACTATTTGCTGAATGGTTTTCCCGCCGGCTTCGAAGCTAATTTGAGTATCTGTGGAAAACACGGCCCGATCCAGTTTCTTTCCGAGCTTGCGGGACAATCTGGATTTTCCGGCTCCCCGGGCTCCGATTAATGCGATGGACCTGTGTGAATTGGACGGTTCTTTGATCTGCGACATGAAATAGAGTACTCTACGCGGCAAACTCTCGTAGCACCCGAAACGGCCTACAGGAATTTACATTTCTCGAAAGGCTTTCAGATCTTCCAGCAGTTCTGGCAAATTCTCATAGAGCTTCTGCAAATCTTGTTCGGTGAGCTTTAGCTTTTCCAGGGCTGACTTGCTCAATGGTTCGGCCATGCCACCTGCATCCACGCCAACTCCTGCAGATAGTGCGATCATGTTGGCAACATGCACAATGGCGGTGAGCTCCGGGTTGATTTTTGCTTTATCGGGCTCATAGTTATACAGGGCAGCTTCGATTAGCTCCTTTGGAAAATGCCAGATCTTTAATAGATGGGCGCCTACTTCCCCATGTGTGTAGCCCATGTATTTCTTTTCCAGTTCCGTGAAGCGAAGCTTCGGATTGGCCTGCATCTCCATGTCTATCTTGCGATAGATCTTGCGAAAGAAGCTGGCCAGAACTACTTTACCCACATCGTGCATCAGGCCGGCAGTAAAGGCTACATCCGGTCCTACAGACTTTGTTTTTTCTGCAACACGTGCGGAGATGCCGGCAACCAGCAGGGAATGATCCCAGAGGTCGGCGGCATTTAATTTATAGCCTTCTATATTCTGTTTGAGGATGCCTCTGGATGTAGTTACTAGCACTATGTCTTTTACCGTGCGAAGACCCAGGGTGACAATGGCTTCCTGCACCGAGCGAATCTCCCGGGAAGGAGAGTAATAGGCGGAGTTGGATAGCCGAATAATGGCCGCTGTCAGCCCGGGATCCCTGGAGATCTCCTGGGCCAGTTCCTGGAAATTCGCATCCGGATTGGAAACCATGGAGAGTACTTTCTGCACAATCGAAGGAAAGGATGGCAGACCTTCGATGTTTTGCAGCATCGCATCTATCTGAGTTTTTATTTCTTCTGCCTGTGCCATATCTATGTCTTGTAGAGGTATCGCTCCTGCCCGTTGGCTCGAAGCAAGACTCGGCCATCATCCAGATACAGGGTGATGGTTCGGCCGAGGTTGCCACCTACATCCTCCTCTACAATGGGAATCTTTCTGGCTTCCAGCGTCTCTCTGGTAGCGGTCACATTGCTCTGACCGATATTATTAAAGAATGCAGAGTTCATAGCATCGAACATGGAGGCGCCGCCGAATATGCGAGCCGAAAGTTCTGACGCTTCGATGCCCAGTTTCTGAAGGTCGGCCAGAAGCATATCGATAGCAGTGCGAGCATACTTCCCTCTCTGGACGATTCGTCCCGCAGGTGGATCCGCCAGAAGTACATGGGATACGCCGCCAATCTTCTTCTTCGCGGAATATAGCACGATGCCCACGCAGGAACCGAGAGTGGTGCGAATAGCATCCGGGCTTTTGGCGGCTTTCCATTCAGCCACTCCCAGATGAATCATTTTTCCTTTGAAGTCTTCCAGGAACCTTCTCCAAAAATTCAGTAGCTAATCAGGGTGAACTTCGGAAAGTGTTCCAGCAAGCCGATTCAATATCAAGTCTTTCTAACTCTATGGCACAAAAAACCGGATCTTTTAAAAACACAGAAGCAAACAGCAAGATCGAAGGCCCCCTTTTTCGAATCAAAACCGATGATGCTGATATTCTGGTGCTGGGCACAGCCCACGTTTCCAGAAGATCGGTGGAGGATGTGCAGCATGCATTCCGGGAGTTCAAGCCGGACAGTGTTTGTGTGGAATTGTGTCGACCGCGCCACGAAGCCATCAGCGATCCCGAGCGGTGGAAGAAGCTGGATCTGGCAAAGGTAATTCGTCAGAAGAAGCTGGCATTGCTGGTGGCGAATCTAATGCTCAGTGCCTTTCAAAAGAAGATCGGCGAAAAGTCCGGGGTTGAGCCTGGTGCTGAAATGAAAGAGGCTCTGGCTCTTGCAGAAAAGAATGGATCCAGAGTGGTTCTGGCGGATCGAGAAATTCGCGCCACCCTTTCTAGAGCCTGGAGCAAAGTAGGCTTCTTTCGCCGTATGTGGCTGGGCAGCTATCTTTTTTCATCACTGCTTGTTCGCGAGGAAGTGGACCCGGATGAAGTGGAAAAGCTTAAAGAAGAAGATGCCTTTGCAGATCTGTTCAAGAGTCTGCCGTCCCGATACAACAGCATTAAAGAAGTAATCATAGATGAGCGGGATCATTATCTTGCAGAAAGTATTCGTCGCACGGCCATGGACCATCCAGAACTGGAAACCGTAGGTTCTTCCGCCGGGGATTCTTCTGGAAGTGAACCGGATGCGCAAAAGAGGGCTACCAGGAAGACCACAAAGAAGTCAGCTACTGCAAAGAGCCGTAAGCGAAAAAGAATTCTCGCAGTGGTTGGTGCGGGGCACCTTCCTGGAATACTTAAAGCACTGGAGGAGAAAAAGGAAGTCTCCCTGAAAGAGCTTTCGCATGTTCCAAAGGGAAAACCCATACGAAGCATTATTGCCTGGGTGGTTTTTTCCGTGATATTGATTTTGCTCGGTACCACTTTCGCCACCGGCGGAGGCGAAAAGGCTGTAAAAGAAGCGCTGTTTGCCTGGGTTTTTTCCAGAAGCTTTTTTGCAGGCCTGGGGGCCATCCTGGCTTTTGCCCATCCAGTGTCCATTCTGGTTACCATTGTAATGGCTCCCATCGTTATCCTGTTTCCCTGGTTCAGGCTATGGATGTTTCCTGCCCTTACAGAAAACTGGCTACGAAAGCCTCGAGTAGAGGATTTTGAGCGCATAGCCGAGGATACAGAAACGGCCGGTGGACTGTTCAAGAGCCTCTATACGAACCGAGTGCTCCATCTTTTCTGGGTAGTGATGCTGGTTTCGCTGGGTCTCACCGTGGGTAATGTGGAATTCCTGAGAGCTCTGTTTGCCATTCTATTAAAGCAATGGGGTATTGATCTGCCCATGCTTCCCTTTATGGACTGGTTCCAGTAGATACCGTCCGTTGATTCGGTGGTGCCGCGAAAAACAGCGGAAATTTGTACTCATGAGTGCAGGTCGGCCCGGGACTTTGACCAGGCTGGACTCTGAGGATTAGATTGGCCGCGTCACCGAGCTTCGATGGAGATCGTCCGGGAAAACAAAAATCCTTGATCCCCGGCGCCAATCTGTCTTACTAAAAGTGTGAAACCTGGCAGAAATGCAATGGCTGTCCTTCTGGTCGGCCTCTTACTTTCAGGCACTGCTCATTGCCAGGCGAAATCGGAACCACAAACCCCTCTGGCCGACCCGGATGTATGGACTATGGGTGCGGTATTATATCTGGCCAGTCAGCCCGGCCCGGTGCAATACCTGGCTTCGGATTGCACACAATGGAGTGAGCCTCTGAACCCGGCCTACGAAAAGGATTCAAACTGGGGCAGCTTTTCTACAGACCATAATCAGTACACAACCATCATCATCGGAGACTCCACCATGGATTACTCCGATAATTATTCAGGCTTTCTTACTCCTGGTGTTCAAAGTGTGGCTATTGGAGGAAATACGCTCTGCGACATGCTTACTCAGATTCCTGCTATCAATACGCAGTCTCCTCAGCATGTAGTGGTGTCCAGCGCCGGGGGAAACGATATACTACGAGGCATATCCAGAACCAATATGTATAGCTCTGCTTCCCTGCTTATGGATGCCCTGCGAAATCGATTTCCGGATGCTCAAATAACGGTAGTGGATGTGCATCCAACCCTGTTAAGCAGCGTAAACTCAGAAAAGGAAGTGACCAATCCTAACATCAAAAGCGACGTGCTGGGTCGCTCCAATACATGCTGGATTGAAACAGCACCCATATTCGGGGTTACTGGCTCGGATCCGGCGCCTGCGAATTTGATGCTGGATAATATCCATTACAACAGCACCGTTAGTTTTCAGATAAAGGATGCGCTCATAAACGATTGTGGAGTGGCCTTTCCATGAAATGGAATCTCTATGCTCCCGATTTGCGGCGAAACTCTTTATTGCGTCGGGCCAGGAAATCCGAATGGAGGCTACAATGCCACTGCTATTCCTTTCCCCGGCTGGCCGCTTCTTGTACTTCCTGATCCTGGGAGTATTCCTGTAGCTGATTGGCCATCTTGCGAATTCTGCCCAGACTGTCCGAGATTTCTGTAGCCTGGCGAACAAGGCCGGATACTCCGGACTCCATTTCTGCGATGGTTTTAGTCACTCCTTCGGTACCGGTGCTCTGTTCTCGTGCCAGCTGTTCGATTTCTTTTGATAGATCCGTCAGATGCTTCAGAGCCTCTAACCGGACCGATTCCGGCGGATTATCGATGTCGATTCTGGGCGCGTCGACAGGACCAGGATGAAGCACGATAGGCCGCGCGCCAATCTGATAAGCGAG
>JBHIXQ010000240.1:0-4790 GCA_041984705.1 Leptonemataceae bacterium
TTTTGACAAAGAAGGTGTCATTAACTCCGAAGGCGAAGAGGTGGTGGATGCAATTCTATCCAGAATCAATCGTCACCAGAGATACTTTCTGCGAGTGGAATGCCACAGCGCTATCGCGGGCAGGGAAGAGGAGAATCTGGAACGCACCGAAGAAATGGCCTATACAATCTTTCAGAAATTCCAGGGAACCTACTGGCCGCTGGATCGAATGACCTATATGGGAGCCGGCGAAACGGAAGCCATATACGAATCAAGGGGAGCATTCGAAAACTACCGCAACGATCGCATGGAGTTTCGTCTGAAGCGAAGTAGACCGAAGAGACCTGCTTTCTCCATTTTGAGGCCGCTCTTACATCCTTGAAGCTTAGAAAAGCTTTAAAGATACTACAATCGCAGTTCTATTTGTTCAGCAATTTTCTGGCCTGAGAGGCAATATCTTTTGCGCGAAGGCCATAGTGGTCCATCAGTTTGCCTGCTTCCCCGCTCTGGCCAAATTTATCTGGCATTCCAATTCTATGGATGGGCACAGGATGCTGAGTGGAGAGCGATTCTGCGACTGCAGAACCCAGTCCTCCCAGGATATTATGTTCTTCTGCGGTAATCACAAGTCCGGTCTTTTTTGCATACTTAACCAGCAGCTCTTCATCCAGAGGCTTGACCGAAGCCATATTGATAACGGCCGCATCAATGCCAGATTCTTCCAGAAGTGAAGCAGCTTCCTGAGCCTCTGCAACCATCACACCGCAGGCAACGATGGTAATGTCTTTTCCGTCTCTCAGGACTTCACCTTTGCCTGGCTGGAACTGATAGTCGTCCTTTCGCTCAATCACCGGTACTGACGCTCGACCACAGCGAACATAGCAGGGACCTTTTAGCTCGGCCACTGCCTTGATAATGGCCATGGTTTCGTTGTAATCAGAAGGTACAAATACGTTCATTTCTGGGATGGAACGCATCAATGCGATGTCTTCGATGATCTGATGACTGGCACCGTCTTCCCCTACGGTAATACCGGAGTGGGTGGCCACCAGCTTGACATTCAGACCAGGATAGGCCACGGAGTTGCGCACGATTTCCCATGCACGGCCGGCCAGAAACATTGCAAAACTGGAAGCGAAGGGCACCAGGCCGCTGAGTGCGAAACCGGCAGCCATACCCACCAGATTCTGTTCGGCCACACCTACGTTGTAGAAGCGGTCTGGAAAGGCTTTGGCAAAAACGCCGGTCTTGGTGGAACTGGACAGGTCCGCATCCAGAACTACTATATCCTCTCTTTGCTCACCAAGCTCTTTGAGAGCCTGGCCATATCCATCTCTGGTCGCTTTCTTTTCCAATTCTAGAATACCTGTGATTGAACTGATCCCACAGAAAGAGGGATTCTTTAGCAAAGCTTCTTGAAGGCCTTTTGGCGTCCAAAACAAAAAAGCGCTCCTTGCCGTTTTGACAGGAGCGCTTCAGAAAATAGGCCGAGATGTCGGCCCGGATGGAGGATCAGCCTTTCAGCGCATCCACGCGGTCTGTTTTCTCCCAGGTAAACGTCTTACCTTCTCGACCAAAGTGACCGTAGGCAGCGGTATCCCGGTAGGTTCTACCTTTGGGATCCAGCAGTTCCAGTTCCTTCACGATTCCACCGGGGCGGAAATCGAAAGCATCCCGAACTTTCTTTGCGATTTTATCATCGTCCATGGTTCCTGTGCCAAAAGTGTCTACGAGTACGGAAGTAGGCTCAGGATAGCCAATGGCATAGGAGAGCTGAACTTCACATCGCTCGGCCAGGCCGGCGGCTACTACGTTTTTAGCTGCATAGCGAGCCATGTAGGCTGCGGACCGGTCCACTTTGGATGGGTCCTTTCCGGAGAATGCTCCACCGCCATGACGGCCATATCCACCGTAGGTATCCACGATGATTTTTCGGCCAGTGAGTCCGCAGTCCCCGTGGGGGCCACCGATTACGAATCGACCGGTAGGGTTGATCAGATACTTGGTATCTTTGGTTATCATTTCTGCCGGGATGACCTTCTTGATGACCATTTCGATCATCATTTCTTCCAGCTTCTTATGTTCCAGATCAGCCAGGTGCTGCGTTGAGATTACTACCGTGTTTACGTGGTGAGGTTTGCCATCTTTGTAATCGATGGTTACCTGACTCTTGGAGTCCGGTAGAACTTCTTTGATAGTTCCATTGTGACGCAGCTCAGCCAGATACTGTACCAATTTATGGGACAGATCAATGGGCATGGGCATGAGGCTGGGAGTTTCCTTACAGGCAAATCCAAACATCAGGCCCTGGTCGCCAGCACCCTGGTCCAGGTGAAGGCCTTCCCCTTCAGAAACGCCCTGAGAAATGTCCGGAGACTGAGCATGCAGTTTTACCAGAACTTCCGCTGTTGCGCTGTTAAAGCCGATATCGTCATGTGTATAGCCGATATCGCGGGTTACTTCCCGAGCAATCTTTTCTACATCTACATTGGTCTTGGACGTTACCTCGCCTGCAACGCAGATGAAATCAGTAGTGGTCAGAGTTTCGCAAGCAACGCGGCTTTTGGGATCTCCGGCCAGGTATGCGTCCAGGATAGCGTCGGAAATCTGGTCTGAAACCTTATCCGGGTGTCCTTCCGATACGGATTCGGACGTGAATTGAAAATTTTTCAATGACATGTAATACCCCTGTTGAGTTGTGCCTGAGAAAGGCATCAATTTATCTTGATATCCTATTTTTTCGGTGGGGGATGCATTGTCAATGGAAAGAAGGGACCAGGCAGCCGACCCGGAAGGCAGCCCCAGATCATCATCGGAACCCGTACCGGCCAGAAAATCACTTCGGAATCGCCTGATCTGGTCCGTGGCCATCGGTCTGCTCCTGCTTCTGGCCTTTTCCGGCGGCTTTTCTTCCTGTGTTACCGGCTCTCCACTCTATCTCTGGAATGCGGCCGCAGGCCAGATGGAAATCCTGTGCAATCGTCGGCCCATTTCGGAGGTTCTGGCGGATCCGGATCTGGATTCTGAAACGCGGAAGAAGCTGGAGTTGGTACTGGAAGTGCAGTCCTTTGCCGAAAACCGCCTTCAGCTGGATACCGGAGATTCCTTCAGATATTTCTCCCGTATCGAAAGGGATGCGGCGGCCTACAATGTTGTGACGGCCCCGGCATTATCCCTGGAAGCCCATTCCTACTGGTTTCCCATTGTAGGCACCGTACCGTATCTGGGTTTCTTCTCCAGGGAAGAGGCGGAAACCCACGCAAAGGATCTGGAAAGCAGCGGCCTGGACGTTCTGGTGCAGGATGTGGCCGGATACTCTACCCTGGGATGGTTTGACGATCCACTGCTTTCGTCGCAGCTTGCCTATTCAGATTATGGGCTGGTACGTCTGGTGATCCATGAGGCAGTCCATGCCACGGTCTGGATTCCCGGCTCCGTTCCGTTCAACGAATCCCTGGCCTCGTTCGTAGAAGAGGAGGGCTCCAGGCTCTACATACAGATGCACGATGAGGACGGCTCCCGTATGGCCAGGCTGGACGCTATCCGGGGCGAACAAAGGAAATTCCGGCAGATAATGCACGAAACAGCCGCAAGCTTGAAAGAGCTCTATTCCGGAGACCTTACAGATGCAAAGAAGTTGCATTCCAAGCAGCGGATTATTCGAGACATGCAGGAAAGGATTCGAAATTCATCCTTCGCCTATCTGGACGGAGAAAAACTCGCAGAGAAAACCTATAACAATGCTCATTTTTTGTCCTATCTCGCCTATAATTCCGGCACGGATTATTTTGAGATCGCATTTCAGGACTGTCAGAGGCAGTGGGGCTGCTTTCTGCAGGCGATGAAATCTCTGGATGAGGCCCCGAAAGACTGGAAGTAGAGATTCGACGAAGGCACAACGTTAGAGTGTTGTATGGTATAAAGTAACTGAAAATTGAGTATTCCTATCTATTCTGTTACAGGCCAGTCATCGTTTGCTGACGGGCAGGATAAATAAAAAGTTCAAAAAATTTTGTAAAATATTTTTTGTAATTGACGAGGCCCGGATTTTCCACCTATCTGCGAGACATGAGTGCTTCTAATGATTTGGTGTTGTCGATGGGTACGGCCTTTCGCGGCGCCATGGACATTATCCGGGACGGCATGAGCAAAAAAGAAAAACTATCAACACTTGCTCTTTCGATCCTAATCCATGTAGATCAACAGCAGGGTATTTCGCAAGGTGAACTTGGCAAGATGCTCCGTAGAGATCCTATGACTATGAGTCAGGCCGTTCGGGCCCTTCAAAATGCGGGGCTTGTAACAAGCGCACCCGACAATGAAGACCGTCGCGTAAAGCGTCTGACCATTACAAAAAAAGGTAAAACCCTGGGAGATAGCCTTCTGGACAACGAAAGTCGTCTGCTGAGCAACCTGGCCAGGGAATGGGGAAAGACACGAGTAACTCAGTTTTCCAAAGATGTAACCGAGTTTAACGAATTTCTGACCCGTATCGCAGGCTGAACCAGTGGGGCCTTCGGGCCCCGCTTTCCCGTTGGCCTTCATTGTTGGAGGCCATATTACTCGGCTGACTGATTCTGACTGAGGCAACAGTCGGGTTTCGCACTAGGGCTCAAGTAGATAGTACTGCTGTCCTCGCTTCCGAAACCTGCCCTGCACCGGGTAGGGGGCTCTTCTACTTACTTCCATTTCTTCCAGATAGGGCTCGATATCGATAGGCGATAGCTCCTCATCAATCCAGACACCCAGCTTTTTCTGTCCTTCCAGAATGATTAGAGCGGACGGACCGTCAGCATGGTAACTCCGGGTTG
>JBHIXQ010000241.1:0-4789 GCA_041984705.1 Leptonemataceae bacterium
ATGCAGTAATTTAGTCTTTTTCGCGTCCGGGTCAAGGAGATTCCCTCTCAATTCCCTAAATATCTTCTCCGGTGCTGTAATGTTGGTAGAGGCGCAGCTACATCGTGAATTTAGATAGTAACGATAACGTTTCCTGCTTTTCGACCGGTTTCCACGTATCGATGGGCCTCCCCAATCTGCTCCATGGGATAGATTCGATCCACTACTGCTAAAAGCTCGCCGGATGCAATGAGATCATTGAAAAAGTCCAGATCCCGGGCTTCCCAGTGAAAATTGGAGGCACCGATTACAACCCTTTTGCTTCCAAACAGGGAATGCCACAGTGCGCGAAACATTTCAGATACACCGAAATCAGTAAGAAGCAATCGCCCGTTCTGATTTAACATTCGCATTAATTGCGATGTACTGATAGCGCCGATGGTATCGAAAATCAGGTCATATTTGTCGGTAGAGTCCAGGAAACTCTCTGCGGTATAATCAATGACTCTATCTGCCCCCAGGGAACGGACAAGCTCCACATTCCTGGTGCTACAGACCGAAGTGACGGAAGCGCCAAAGTGTTTTGCCAGTTGAACAGCAGCCGTTCCTACCGAGCCAGATGAACCATAGATAAGCACCTTTTCCCCGGATTTGATGTGTCCTTTCTTCTTCAAGAAAACCAGCGAAGACAGGGCGCCATTGGTAATTCCCACAATCTCTTCGTAGGATTTAGAAGAGGGAATTTGTGCAAGAATACCGGACTCTGGCATCGCTTTGTACTCTGCATAGGCACCAAAGCTCAGACCAGTGTAGCCAAAAACTCGGTCCCACACTTTCCATTGTGTGACGTTTGCGCCCACTTCTTCGATTTTACCCGCGAACTCCATCCCGAGAATCCTGTTCTTTGGGCGAAAAAAGCCAAACATGATTCTGTAAGGGATACGAATTAGCCAGGGAAAGCTCAGAGACCGCTGCTTCGGTTCTTCTGCGGTGACCGTTGTAGCAAATATTCGGATCAGTACTTCGCTCTCCTGGATTTCTGGTTTCTGGACATTCTGCACAGATAAGACTTCCGGGGGCCCATACTTCTCATAAACAACAGCTTTCATATTCCTTCTATGGAGCCTGAATTGTAGCGCATTTCAACCTATGGATGATTTGTGCGAAGGAAGGTGAATTTCGCGGCGGCTATGGAAAACAGGCTGGAGATCCAGATTTAAGTAATGCGAAATATCGTCAATTATGACTAATAATCTGCTACGGTGACGCCTGCGCTGACATTGCGTCAACTTCATACTGCCGCACTATGGGACGATGAGGGGACAGGGCCGTTAGATTGTGAAAGGAAAAGTGACTTCTGGGTTTTCGAGTGCTTTTATCGATTCTTCGGTGCGTACAGATTGGTCTCTACAAATTGGATGACAAATTGCGCGTACTGTTCCACTGAAATCTTTCGGCTGGAAAACTTGTACCTCTTCAAATACCAATCCTGCAAGAGTGCTTTCAGGGCACCGGCCATAAGCTGATGGCTTTCTATTTGAAATATTCCCTTTTTGATGCCATCCAGTAGGATCTTTTCAAAGTAGCTTTCCGAGGATTGCTCCATAGTGATAACGTTCTTCTGGTTTTTTGGTGAAAGATTCTTGGCTTCCATAAAGAAGAAAGAAAAGATTCTGGGCAGTGTTTCGCTCAGATACAGGTGAGCGCAAATGGCCTGCTGCAGGCGAATTGCAGGATTTTCATCCGTCGCATGGCTTTCTAGAATCTGAAGAATCGTAGTCTTTCCTTCGTTGTAGATCATTTCGAACAGCTCTTCTTTGCTGTTGAAATAGTTATAGAGCGCGCCCATGCTGAGGTCAGTCTCCTGGCTCAGATCTCGTAGACTCATCCCCTGAAATCCCTTCTTCTGACTCAGCGATATTACTGCGCGGACGATCCGGACCATATTCTGAACGGCCCGGTCTTCCTTTTTGATCTGGATTTTATCTCGATTGTGTAGCACCAGCGCCCTGCAAATAGATTCAATAGAGGTGGCCTCTCTGGAAGTAAAATCTCTATAAGTCAGGGCTAGTTCATTCATCGAAGGGGCTGCAAGTGACTCTTCTGGTTTTTGCTCTTTTGATGGTTACGCAGTACGCGTTTTCCCAGGGATGCTTTGTGGACTTCATCCGCACCGTCATAGATACGTGCTGCTCGTTCATGTCGATAGAAAAAGGCAAGGATGGTATCATCGCTCATACCCAGTCCACCATGAACCTGCAGCGCCCGATCAATGACTCGTAGCATAGTATTGGCCACTACGAACTTGATCATAGAAACCTTCTCCCTGGATTTTTTCATTCCAAGGTTATCGATGGACCAGGCAGCGGAAAGAGTCATCAGTCGAGCGGCTTCGATTTCGGCGGTGGATTCGGCCACCCAGTTCTGGATAATTTCTTTGTCTGCCAGAGTGCGACCGTCGGTGTCGATGACGCGGTTACTTGCTCTTTCGCACAACAGATCGAGAGACCTCTGGCAAATTCCCAGCCACCTCATACAATGATGGATACGTCCTGGTCCCAGTCTTTCCTGTGCGATCAGAAACCCCTGGCCTTCCTTTCCCAGAAGGTTACTTTGAGGAACTCGACAGGACTGGAACATTACTTCGCCGTGGCTGTTGTAGTCGCTGCCTTTTTCTCCCATAACAGAAATGTTGCCCACAAGGTTGAATCCCGGATTATCCGTGGGCACGATGATCATGCTGGATCGCATGGCCGGGCCAGCTTCTGGATTCGTAACGGCCATCACGATAGTAAATGTGGCCCCATCGGCACCGGTTGTGTACCATTTATGACCATTAATTACGTAATCATCACCGTCCTTTTCGGCCGTCGCTTCCATGAGCAATGGATTGGATCCAGCTGTATTCACTTCGGTCATGGCGAAGCAACTACGAATGTCGCCATTGGCCAGCGGTTTCAGGTATGACTCTTTCTGCTCCGGTGTGCCAAACATATGGAGGATTTCAAGGTTTCCTGCATCCGGGGCCTGGGTTCCAAAAATGTAGTGCCCCAGAGGAGACCTTCCCAGGGATTCCGATACCAGTCCGTGGTCCAGCAGCCCCAGTCCCATTCCACCGAGCTCCGTGGGTAGATTGGGAGCCCAGAGTCCCATCTGCTTCACCTTCGCTCGTTTTTCGTTGAGTAAAGGGATCATTTCTTTGAAGTCCGTGCGAAAAAAATCTGGTTCCGCCGGAAACACTTCTTTATGCATGAACTCTTCGATCAGGTTCAGCGTTTCTTTCATTTGATCTGATACTTGAAAATCCATTCTCTTCCTTCCTTGCGATTCGTTTCCTGGGTTAGCGGGGATTGCGATTTCGGCCTTGAAGCCAGCGCCGACGGCCCTTGTATTTCACTCTTCGAAGTTTGTCCATTGATGCATCAAGCCTGGATACCAAGTCCGATGCCGGTCGGCTTTATCAGTCAAGAAAAAATAGCGAGCGACCGTTCTTTTTTTCCTTGATGGCCTCCGGGTGGATTCCAAAGTCTGGCAATTCAAGAGAGTTCGACATGAGAGGGAAGAATGGATCTATTCTCAGTTAAAGATAAAACAATTTTGATTACAGGAGCTTCCCGAGGGATTGGCCGCGCCATGGCAGAAGGCTTTGCCAGCGCCGGAGCCACCGTATACGGTACTGGCTCTCGGCCAGAATCTATCGCATGGGCCGAAGGCACCTCTATCAAAGGAGTAGCGGCCGATCTTCGCTCCGAGAGTGAAATGAAAGACCTGATCAATGACATAGGCCAAGAGCACGGCCGATTGGATTGCCTGATCAACAATGGGGCTACAACGCTGGATGTACCGGCATCCGCAATCAAGGAAGCGGATCTGGAGAATCTGGTGGATACCAATTTCAAAGGAGTTTTTCGCTCCTGCCAGGCCTACTACAAGATGCAGAGGAAGAAAGGTGGAAACATCATAAACATTGCTTCCATCGCAGGATTGAATGGCGCCTTTTTGATGTCTGTGTATGCAGGAACCAAGGCGGCCATCATTCAGATGGGAAACTCTCTGGCTGTGGAATGGGCTTCCAGCGGTTTTCGTATTAACGCCATTTGCCCGGGCTTTACCGAGACAGATATGACCGCCACCATTCGAAAGAATGATGAATATGCATCAAAAATCAAGGAAATCATCCCCATGCGACGAATCGGCAAGCCCGATGAAATGCTGGGTGCTGCTATCTTCTTAGCGTCCGATGCATCCACCTACGTTACCGGTTCAACTATCGTCGTAGATGGTGGTCTGGCCCGGCATTGATTGTCAGGTGGCTCGTCACTGGGCGTTGGATTTGCTTGTAGAGCCACCTACAACCCTCAATCAATTAACCCTTCCTTAAGACCATCGGACCAGCGTTCCGGGTCTTCGATCATGGGATAATGTCCCAGATTTTTCAGAATATGTAATCTGCTTCCTGGCATTTCCTCATGATGCACCCGTGCGATGTTACCTCCGGTAATCGGATCTTCATTACCCCAGAGGATATTCGATTTGAGATCCGTTTTCCTCAGTGCACCCACCCAGCGATGCCAGAATCTTTCCCGTTCTCGCAGATACTGCGTGATTCGGGGCAGTGCTTTTTTTCCCTCATTCATGGTCAGAAGTTCCCACATGGAATCGATTTCCTCTTCTGGAAGTAATGATGGATCATGCCATAGTTTTCGCATATTCCTGCGAAAGATTCGTTTGCTGCTCAATCTGGCTACCAGAGGCCCCACCGTCTGATTACGTAGAAGTTTTTGAATGATACGAAGCCTGGCCAGTTCTA
>JBHIXQ010000242.1:0-4559 GCA_041984705.1 Leptonemataceae bacterium
TGCACTCGGCTTTCCAGAGTTCTGGAAAGGTCTTCCAGCTCATTGAATGCATTGGATAGCCGCATAGACAATGCAAAGGATTGGCCAATAATAAAGGCCATAAGACCGTAGGGTGCCAGATAGATTCCTGGAATCAATGACATGGCCACCAGAACATCGTTTGTGACAGTAAGAGTGAGTATCACAAGCGAAAGGCCCATGCTGGTCGATCCCAGACGTTTGTTTCGCACAATCTGAAATGTCCAGTAGACGCACAGGGCTACCGCCGCAAGCATAATGATCTGCATGGGGCGAAGAGTGTGCACGAATAGATCCAGTGGAAGGACCACGCTGGACAGGGCGAACAGGATAGCCAGACCAGCCAGAGTGCGGCGCGGCCAGACCGGCATATCATCTGGATAGATGCGCGAAGCGAATTGTAGAAAGGAACCCACCGAGACATACAGGGCAACATACTCCAGGAGGATGCCTGCATGGCCGGAAAGATTATCAATCAATCGGGAAAATAGCTTCTGGCCACTCTGTGCGGACCAGATGGCGATGTTAATGCAAAAAAGGGCGAAGAATAAAGGGGCACTTTCTTTCCTTCGTGCAATGTACAGTCCTAAATGATAGATTCCGATGAGAATCAGGCCGCCAGTCAGAAAAAGGGAAAGGGCAACGGAGCGGTCATCCTGCTTTTCTATAATTTCTGTCCGGCCTATTTCAGGAGTGCGCCACATCCCTGCCTCTCGGTGGCCTCGATTGCCCACATGTACCAGAATCTCGTTTTCGCCGGCCAGGATTTCTCCAGGGATCCTTACAACTCGGGGCCGCAGTGCATCGGTCATGGTGAGATCCTGCGATTCCGGATCTCCCAGTCTGGCCAGCAGCTTACCGTTAAAATAGAACCGATATGAGGTTCCTATGGTGGGCAATCGGATGGATAGGTCCTCGGTTTTCGAGTAGTTCTCAATTTGAACCTTCAGAATGTAGGATGCGATGCCATCCGCAGGCAGGGCGGGGTCTACATCGTTACTGCGAATCCAGGTGCCAGGAACTGTGCGATAATTGGCCTCCTGTTCTGCTTCCACAGGAAAATCGGAACCTGGAATGTCTTTGTCCTCTTTGATTCGATCCTTCCAGTCGGAAGGATCCAGGAACTCTTTGTATTTAAAGCCCCATCTTCCGTCCAGGGGAACTGCCGAGTCGGACAATAGATCCGTATTCTGGATACGGATGGCTCCGCTCCGAGCTTTCTCTGTATTTGCATTTTGAGAGCACGCTACAATCAAAGAGAGCAGGCCGCAGAGAATGATCTGCGAAAGAACTCTTTCCCTGTCCTTTGGTGTACTCATGGCGCTGCTAACTTTGACTTATTATCGAAACTCTGCAATTGAAAACGGAGCCAGTGCAGGATCATTTCGTAATAATTGCACTTTTCCAGGGCATTATTATGCCTCTTAAAGCCAACTACTCGGGGGCGGGAGTTGTCTTTCGGAGCCTCCCGGTGTGGAGACCGTCGGGATTATTTCGCTTGCGGTCTGATTCCGCGCTGATACCGTCTTACCATGAATTGGAGCGAAATCTATCAGGGGGAGGTGGCTCCTGTTCTGGAGAACTTTTCGGCCGGGCCTCCGATCTGGGTATATGCTATTGTAGGAATTCTGGCAGCCACCGGAATCGCTCTTCTGATCTGGGCTCCAGTGAAGGTGAAAATGGCCGGTGCTGTGCTTCTTTTCTTTTGCGGCTTTATCGGGTTTATGGTATTTCGCAGCTCGCGGGTGAAGCAGGGAGAGCCCGCTGTCTTTCGCACAGGTCTTGTACTGAAGAAATACGAAAAGAAGCAGGTGGTGCGAAAAACCACAGGAGTGATGGAACCGGAAATCACCTACTGGATCGATCTGCAGCCCCAGGCCATAGGTCGGTTTGACGATACGGGTTTGCTTGAGAAAGAGGAAGTGCAATCGAATCAATCGGCAGGCACAGAAATCCTTGTAAGCGAAGAAATCTATGCACAAGTGCGCGAAGGCCAGATAATTACCGGAGTTATTCTGCCCACTGCTACAGATTCCTTTCATTTCCTGGTGGAATCGGATGGAAGCATAGTTCGCTAGATTCCCGGGTTTCTTGAACGGGATCGGAAATCCAGGAATGGAAGGATCACAGAATTGCCGCTGCAGATCCATTGAAGATCCGTTGAAGATCTGAATCGGGCATAGCCCATTAACCTGTCTTGAACCAGGTGGTCTGTTCCTTCAATTGAGTGGCAAGTTCCACATTTTGAGACGAAAGCTCCGATAAGTGCCTCGAAGCCTCAGCATGGCTTTGCGCGGAGTTATTGATCTGACCGATGGTATTGCTGGCCTCCTGGATGGCCTGCTTTTGCTCTTTAACAATGGAGTAGATTAGTTCCGTTTGATCTTCTAACATATCCAGGTTGGCTTTTGTTTCCATTTGAATGGTTTCTTGCTCCGGCAGCTCTTCTGCGATCTTTACCAGGGATGCTTTTAAATCCATCACTCCCTGACTCAGCCTCAGAGCCCTTTGCACTGCATTTTCAATCACCACTGTGCTGGCGCGTACGCGAAGACCGTTCTCATCCATCATGGATGAAATACGGGCAATACTTTCATTGGTTCGATCTGCCAGCCGCGAAACCTCGGTTGCCACCACCGCAAATCCGCGACCATATTCTCCGGCTCTTGCAGCCTCGATGGATGCATTCAATGCAAGAAGATTAATTCGCTCTGCGATCTCCTGGATTTCTGCACCGATGCCAGACATCTCGCTGGTATTTTTTACAATGGCCTCCATCTCTGAGCTTGCATTCTTCATCTCTTGAGTTCCTGCCTGCGCTTCCATGGCAAGATGTTGAGCCTGACCGCTACCCTCGCGAATCTGCTCCTCCATGGTATCCGAGAGATTGCGAAGATGGGCCATGGATTTCTGCAATTCCGCCAGACGCTGTTTCTCCTCGTCCATACTGGAGTTGACTCGATCGGCGGAAGCGCTAACCTGTTCCATGGCTGCAGAAATCTCTTCCAGGGAAGCAGCCTGGTCCTGAAGGCCTCCGCTAATCATGGCAACGGTGCCCATGGATGTGTTTCCATTCTCCTCCAGAGATAATGCAGCATTGCCAATGCCCTTGATTGTATTTCCCAGCTTGTCTGCGAAATGATTGAAATATCCTGCAGAGCGTCCAATTTCATTTGTGCTGCTGGATTCCAGCCGAAAGGTCAGGTCTCCTTCCCCCTGGCTAAGATCATACATTCTAGATTCCATCGCCCGCACAGGTGCAACGATGGAATGGACAACTCTCCAGAGTACAATAAAAGCCACAAGTAGAGCCAGTGCGATGGCCCCCAGTTTTAGAAATTGCTCCTGACGAAATCCATCGATTCTTACTTCAAGAAGTCTCTGTAGCTCTGAATTCGTGGGCTCAAAGAATTTGTTTATCGCCTGAAACCAGGGAAGGCTGGCATTTACTCCGTCGCTTCGTCTGTAATCGGCTGCTGCTTTGCGAAAAACCTGGTAGCTACTGGACAGTAGTTCCCTGGTCCGGGCATTCTCTTCAAAAGCTGTGTCCATGGAGTCCTGGATACTTTGCAGATTTGCATCGAACAGGGTTTGCTGCGTTCGAATCTCGTATTCATCGTCAGCTTTTCTCGCCAGTTCCAGGTTTCTGGTTATCTCGGTAAGTTCCGGAATCCGAAGCAGAATCACGTCCATTAAATAGTAGGAATCCAGATCCGGATCCAGAATCAAGTTTGACTGGTCCCCAACCCTTTTGTTAAGAGAAAGAGCCGTCTGGAATGCATTCTCATCAAGCTTCGCCAGTGCCTGGAATTGCTTTTGAACATCCAGAGTGGCGCCATGGCGTCCGTGGATGTCCTTCAGGGATTCGGACAAAACTGGCTTTCCGGTAAGGCCAATATCGGCGCGGGCCAATTCCAGAAGAAAGGGAGTGCTTTTGGCCAGGTAATGGGAACCCAGGATTTCTTTTCGGGCAAAGTCCATGGCCCGGTTTTGCTCAAGTATTAGTAGAAATACGATGAATGGATATGCCAGACAGAGCAGGCCCACGACCATCAGCAATCGTGTAGTGATGCTGAACCGCTGAAAAAGGCCACCGGCAGAGTTCTGTTCTTTTCCTTTTCCGGACTTTCCTGGAAGCATTCCCATGATGCATCAGACGTGGAAACAGTCATGAATTTGTTACATTTTGCGTCCAGTAGCTAAGCATTGCGGCTTTTTACTTTGCCCGCATCCCGGGAGTTGAATACTTGATACCGATGCCTGAATTTTCGTCCGGCGAAAGCCTGCCTCTGGAATCCCTGAAGCCAGATTTTCAGATTCATTATAGTTATCCGGTACTCTTTACTCGAAATGTATTTGATCCGGAGAATCTGATTCTGGCCGGCTGTCTGGGATTACCCACCGATGCGCGATATCCTTCTGAAATGTCCAGGGTTGAATCAGAAGCAGACCTGGAACCTCAGCCCTCTCGCGTACTGATCATTCTGGATCAAGGATTGCTGGATGCGAATCCTGGATTGGATGGGCGAATCTCGAATTAC
>JBHIXQ010000242.1:4569-4777 GCA_041984705.1 Leptonemataceae bacterium
GTTCAATTCAGCGGTATGGAGATTCTTTCCGGCGGTGAGGCCTGCAAGAACGATCTTTCCAATCTTACGAAAATGTACGAAGCTGTAGCCAGGTATGGTATTGACCGGCACTCCTGCCTCCTGGCTGTAGGCGGTGGAGCGCTCATTGACGTGGCTGGATTTGCCGCAGCTACGGCACACAGAGGCATCCGCCTGATTCGAATTCCAA
>JBHIXQ010000243.1:0-4764 GCA_041984705.1 Leptonemataceae bacterium
CACCGACTGGTGTAGCCGGGCCTTTTTCGTGCCCATCCCGGAATCCAAAGAGCTTCGTTTAATCTAAGCATGTGCGATATTGGAAATTATAATATCGATATTTTTCGATACGATATTGACCCCGAATTTTCCCCATTGACCCTGCCAAAATACATTATACAAAGACCAGAAAAAACAACGTGTTATGTCGCAACGACAATATCGGCCGGTTTCGAAATTGTGCACCAATGAGTAAGGTGAATGCAAAGATTGTCCAGAATATGAAAGACTTTAGGAAAATTTAAAATGTGGGCCAGATATATGTGGCCCTGAAGAATTCGAATCTAAGTCTGGAAGTGCGTAATGGGTCTGGATT
Organism: Leptonemataceae bacterium; assembly: GCA_041984705.1. GTDB lineage: Bacteria > Spirochaetota > Leptospiria > Leptospirales > Leptonemataceae > UBA3465. The sequence continues at coordinate 356 of JBHIXQ010000243.1, forward strand.
GCAGCATTTGAAGGCCATGCTCATTGATCGGCAGCGGATGGTTTCTGGAACCGGTAATCTCACGCGAAGCGGATTGTATTATAATAACAATGCATTTCTTTTTTTGAATTTTCCCCGGAGGCAGGGAGAAAGAATCGCAGATCGCCTGCTGCACCCCAATGAGCGAAGGCCCTTTTTAAAGATTCCTGGAATCACCATGATCTTTTCACCGGAAGGAGGCGAGCTTATTCAGCACGTACTTGCCCGCAACATTTTCAGGGCTCGATCCAGAGTCCAGTTTATGATGTATCGATTCACAGATCCAGTTCTTTCGGCCCTGCTCTATAATCGTGCGCGAAATGGAATACCGGTACAGGGAATCCTGGACGGCTCGGGAAACCAGCTCCCCGGTCGAGCCGCACCTCAGGAATACTACTACGATGCAGGACTGATCCCGTTCTCTTTGAGTCTGGATGGAAACGAGAATAAATATCAGGCCAGCGATGGCATCTATCATGGGGGCCATATGCATCAAAAGACAGCCATCATTGATAGAAAGGTTTTTACCGGTTCCTACAACTGGAGTATGAGCGCTCGAAATCAGAATCGAGAAATACTGTTTATTCTAAATTCTTCGACTATTGTTGATCGCTTCCGGGCTCGGTTCGCAGAGCTTAAATTGCAGAGTCGTCCAATGCCAAGGCCGCCCCGGGGCTCTTCGCATAGCACACCAAAGATCCGAAGTGGCACCGTCTGTATGGACGAATCCAATCCTGTGTATTCGTTGCATGGTAAAGGGCCATTCTTTCATGCGCTGGAATGGGAGAAAGGAAGCTCTTCGGGAGATTGCCTTAGCTCCGAAAAAGAAGCAGTGGTAAGCTACGCCAGCGCCGGCCCTTCCCGGGGAAAAGATTACTTCATTTATAACTTCAGTGATTATCTCATTCAAAGTGATGGAAGCTCTTATCCCATGAGCCATTCGCAAGCGGACCACGGACCGGAGAAGGCGACCCGGGTTTCAGAGTCTTACTGCATTTCAAGGCCCTGCAAGAACGCTCCTGTAAGAAGAATTGATCTGGATGATGGTTGGATCCGCTTCAGCACCACCTTTGATGACAGCAAGGATGAAATGCAATTGTTTGTCCTGGGTCGCAATCGATGGTATGCAAGATCTATCCAGAGAAAAGGCCCGGGATTCTACAGAATGGATCCTCTTCCTGAGCAGGATCTCCTACTATTCTTGAATAATGGCAGGGAATTTGCCACCTGCATACTGTACGGTGCCATGGATCCTGAAATACGGAGATATCTGCAATTTTTCTCTTACTATGGAAGCACTTTGAACTGCATCCAGGCAGAAGGAAGTAGCTGATGAGCAGCGTGATTCGATCCGACACTATGAATGTGAGCCGTTCTCTTCTCAGAGCATCCTATTGGATCGTAGTTCTTGCACTTCCCACCTGGATTGTTGCCAGCCCGGATCCGGCCCATAATCGGACCAGAATTACAATTATGGCTACCTCGGATTTCGCTGGGTCCTTTGAATTAAACGATGAAGGTTCCCGAGGCTGGTCCGTGCTCAAGACCTATTCGGACAATGTGAAGCGAAATCGCAGAAATGCAGCCTCCAGAGCCTTTCTGCTACATACGGGTGATCTTACAGGATTGAAGCTTGATCCCCATAACCAGGAGAATTTCAACCTGGATTCCAGAGAGCCGGTGTCAGATTCGATGAATTCCAGCGGCACCAACGAACGGGAAAACGCTTCCGATGCAACCACCAGGTTGTCCAGGTCGGAAAATGCAGATTCCAGCGTTGCCGGCGAAAAAGACAATTCCGAAGCGCCGAAACCCGAATCGAATCCTGCCGTGGATCTACTAATTCGCAAGGGGGTGGACCTCATGCAGTACACTGGCTTCGATGGGGTGGCCATCCAGGAAAGTGAAGAAAGAGCACTGGATAATGCACTTCTGTGGTCCTCGCTACTGCGGTTCGAATACCGGCAGCCGGAATCCTTGAATGAAAGAAGATCTGCTGCATCGCACAAGATTCTTACCGGACCAGATACATTCGTCTGGATCACAGCCATAGAGCCAGCAGCAACATTGCAGGAACTGGACTCACAGATAGAACAGTTACGCCAGGAAATTTACCGCAACCGGGCCGCGAATCTCATCGTATTGCTTTTTGCCGGCAATAAACGAGACTCTCATGATGAAATGGAGGCCTTCCAGCGAATCACCCCTGAACAATGGATCGCCAACTTCACAAAGGAACCCTCCGGCAATGTATTTCACCCTCTGGATCCAGCGGCCTCTGACTTTCCCTCGGACAGGATCCTTGTGCTCATGCCCGGAAAAAGAGCCTTCTTTCGAACAGTGAATGGCATGACCGTTTGCAGGATTCCGGCCGGAGAGATATGTCAGATCGAACTGGATTACCGGGGCAATCGAAAGTCCATAACACAGCACTGGATTGGATTCCAGGAAGCACTGCGAAACTCCCGGTTCATTCCTGCCGATCCAGGAATGCAAAAAATTCTACGAAACAAGTAATTTTTACTTGTACTCTCAACGGAACCCTCCGATGCTAGAGGCCGGTGAAAAATCTGCACTGGAAAGGTGATCGTTTCTTTCTGGGACTCACTGGACTGCCTGGCTCCGGAAAATCTGCGGCCAGAAGCATTCTTGAAAAACTGGGATGCAGGGCCCTGGATGCAGATGCCCTGGCCCATGAAGTCCTGGATGAGCCAGATACCATGGATGCACTGAAAATCATCTTCGGCGAAGAGGTGCTGGAAGACGGCAAAGTGGATCGAGCAGCTATCGCGAAGCGAGTCTTTGGAAACAAAGATTTGCTTCAGAGGTTAAACAACCTGGTTCATCCTCGAGTGCGAGAGCTGGCCAGAGAAAGAATGAATTCTTTTCCCGAAGGAAGCATTGTAGTCTATGATGTTCCTCTGCTTTTTGAAGGTGGTCTGGAAAAGGAGATGGATGCGAGCCTGGTTATCGATGCAAGTTTTCCCACTCGTCTCAAGCGAGTGGAATCCAGGAACTGGACCGAAGAACAACTTCGCTCCAGGGATCAGCATCATTTCCAGGACAAGCCAGATCGTGCAGATTTTGTGATTAGCAACGAGAAAACCCTGGATGAGCTGGAGCGGCAGCTGCAGGACTTGCTGAAAAATATCGAGGCGGCCAAGAAATGAAACGAAGAGTATTCTATGTAGTAAATCTTGATAAAGGAAGGATCCTGGCCCTGGGATTGTTCATCCTGGGCACCCTGGTGCTTTCCTTTTCCACGGGATATCGCTTTGGAAATACTTCAGAAGCGGCCTCGGTGCATCCAGCAGACGAATCTCTGGAACCGGATTTCAAAGAACCTCAATCCTTTGATGATCCCACTATGGAAGAGTCGGACTCCACCAATCCTGAGTCCCTCAGTCTGAATTCGATTTCTGAAGAGGATACTGGAAAGCGGACGGAAGACAAGGACAGGAAAAAGGGCGAATCGGACACTCGCAATGATCTGGCCTTGAAATCCACCGAAGCTCCCAGGACGGAAAAGAAATCCGATAAGAATTCGGTAACCTTCTCTGACATAGCGCGCAAAAACGATAAGCCAGCCAGGACGGAAGTAAAAAAAGAAAGCCTGCGCCCAAACCACGGCCAGAGCCAGTTCGAAAACCTGCACCAGAGAACAAGGAAGTGGCCCGGAAGGAACCTCCCAGGAAGGAAGAAAAGAAACCTCAGAAAATGTATACTCTGCAAATGGGTGCGTTTAGCTCCAGAGGTGCTGCGAACCGGATGGCGGAGCAAATTCGCAAGGAAGGCCTGCAACCGTACGTGGTCACATCCGGCGATTTGCATCTGGTTCGCCTCGGACGCTCCAAAACAAAGAGTGGACTTACAGCGGAAGAAAAAAAATTACGAGCCGCAAAGTTTCGACCCATTACCGTCACCGTTGGTCAGTGAGTTAAGGGATTCAGTTTTCCGCTTGTCACCACAGCGGCTCTGACGACCAGATACAACAACGTGACTCCAGAGATAGGACAAGCTCAGGCTCTGGTTGTAAGGCAGACGATCAACCGTCTGGAGGAAACCTATTCGGATTTCATCCAGGAAAAAGGATTCGACCGTATACCTGAATTCTTTCGGGAACACCTGTACTCACCTCCGAACAAAAATCAAAGAGATGCGGCTCTTGAGAATCTCTATGAGAAACTGAAGTCCGTTACCGGGCCGGAGATGACACAGAACATCCATAATTTAATCGTTCTGATTCAACTCACCGATGAACTGGATGCTGCTGCAGCAAAAAAGCTACTGGAAGGACCGCTGAAAGGCAAATCCGCCGACGAAATCGCGGAAGCATCAATTACTACAGAACAGCTCAACCATTGTATAGGTCAGGCAGGTTGCTGGGAAGA
>JBHIXQ010000244.1:0-4742 GCA_041984705.1 Leptonemataceae bacterium
GACCTTGATTATTGCATCTACCATCTCAGCCAGCATGAACATTGGGTTTATTCGCGGCTATCTGGGTCTGGCTATTACAGCATCTCTTCTGGTAACTCTCCTGGCGGCGGATGGTGCCCATTTAAATCCATATCTGTTCTTTCTGGCCACTGGAGCCATAGGAGTTTTTGCATACCAGTCCAGAAGAAGCGAACTGGATCTTCTGGACGAGCTAGAAGCCTCCAACCTGGAAAAGGCCGAGTTTCTGGCAACCATGAGTCATGAAGTCCGCAATTCACTGAATGGTATTATCCCTGTGCTGGATTTGCTGCAAAACGAGCATGATGCGAAGCGAAGGGATGAGTTCGTTTCGCTCGCAAGGCGTTCCGGCCGGTTCCTGCTGGATTTGATCTCGGAAGTTCTGGATCTTTCCAAGATGGAGGCCGGGCGACTGGATTTGCAGAGCCAGCGATTTAGACCTTCGCATGTAGTGGAGCTGGCCGTTCAGACATTTCTGGTGCAGGCCCAGGCCTCCGGTACTCAATTGACTCTGGAGCAAAATGGCAAGGATGCCTTCTGTCTGGGAGATCCCACGAGAATCGGGCAGGTTCTGAACAATCTAATCAGTAACGCTGTTAAGTTCACCGACAGGGGAAAGGTTCATGTCATCGCCTCCTACGAAGTGCAGGAAGATGAGCTCGAAATCTCTTTTGTTGTTCAAGACAGCGGATCCGGAATTCCCGAAGCGGAGAGGGAACTGGTGTTCGATCAATATAGCCAGGTGCACTCAGCCGGCTGGCGTCAGAAGGGTACCGGCCTTGGTCTGGCTTTGAGTCGCAAGCTGGCCAGGCGAATGGGAGGCGACATTACCGTAGACAGTGTATCCGGCGATTTCGCCAGATCGGGTAGCAGATTTGAATTTCGCTTCAAGCTACCTCTGGATCGCACGATAGCGTCTGTAAGTCAGCCTGGAGGAGATCTGGGCCAGGGAAGAGCACTGGTGGTAGACGATGATGCAGTGAGTAGAATCGGAATGCAGAATCTACTGGAACCCCTGGGGCTATCAGTGGAAGTTCTGAGCGATATAAAAGAGGTGAGAAATAGACTTGCTACAGAAAAATATGACTATGTATTTCTGGATCTGGAGATTGAGCAATAATCTGGTATTGAGCTAAGACGTTCTCTTGGCACTGGCCACAGAGATGAGGCATTCTTTCTGGTTACGGCCCATTCTGGCGGTGAGATTCATGAAAGAGCCAGGGCAGCAGGATTCGATGCGGTCCTGAATAAGCCTCTGGATATGGAAATGCTACGTAGCTTTCTGGTCAGTGAGCAGGAGGACGTTACCATTTCCGAGTCATAGGATAATCAGTCTTTGCCATCGTCGAAATAGCGGAACAGCAACCAAAAAATAAAGAGAATCGAGCGAAATGCAATCCCTCGCACTACTCCATTGGTCGTTCACTCTGGCCGGGCGCCATCGGCAGTACTTCCTGGCTGAAATTTCAGCGAATTTCCTGCGAATTAAAGATCAAGCAATCTGGCATGCAATCCGGCTTCCTGAAGCGCTTGCATGATTTGATCTCTGTGTTGTGAGTCCCGGGTTTCAATAGTCAAATCCAGATCTGCACTCTTGATCGAAAGTGCGGAGAATACTCGATGATGGGCCACATCGACAATATTGCCTTCGCAGTTGGCAATAAGAGCGCTAATACGAGCCAGCTCCCCCGGAACATCCGCAATCTCCAGGCGAATCCGAATCAATCGTCCATCTCGAGCCAGGCTTCGAAGCATTACAAAAGCCAGGATTCGCTCATCGATATTGCCTCCGCATAAAATGAGGCCCACTCTCTTGCCCTTGAATCTCTTTGAGTTTGCCGGTGAAAGCAGCGCTGCCAGGGCTGCGGCCCCGGCTCCTTCCACCACGGTTTTTTCAATACTTGCCAGAAGGGCTACAGCCCGTTCGATCTCTCTTTCCGGAGCCAGCAAAACATCTGAAACATGCTCTCGGATAATCTCCATAGTCAATGTTCCCGGCGATTTGACTGCAATGCCTTCGGCGATGGTGGCCGCACCGGTGGGCTCTAGATTCTTGCTGTAATACTGATTGTATGCATGGGGGTAGGCATCGCTTTGAACGCCCAGTATCTGAAGCTCTGGTTTAATTGCATGGGCAGCAATGGAGATGCCGGATATCAACCCACCCCCTCCAATAGGAACAACCAGCGCATCCAGATCCTGATTCGCTTCCAACATTTCCAGAGCAATAGTGCCCTGACCGGCGATGACCTTCGCATCGTCGTAGGGATGGATAAGAACCAGGTTTTGCTCGCGAATTCTTTGCTGAGCCACCGCAAAGGACTCGTCCACGTTATCGCCGGACAACTCCACTGTGGCACCGAAATTTCTGGTATGCCTTACTTTGTTCAAGGGAGTGTATCGCGGCATGATAATTGTTGCCGGGATGCCAAGTCGCTGACAGTGGTAGGCAACTCCCTGGGCATGATTACCCGCAGACATTGCAACAACTCCCCGACTTCGCTCTTCTGCGGAAAGGCTCAGCAGTTTATTTAAAGCTCCTCTCTCCTTGAAAGAAGCGGTAAACTGGTGATTCTCGAACTTAAGCCATACTTCGGCTCCACATAGCTCAGTAAGAGTACGTGAAATTTGAAACGGAGTATTAATGATGGCCCCCTTTAGATCGCGGGCGGCCTTCTGGATTTCTTCAAAGGTAACCGTAGCTGAAGGATGATTCCTGGAATCCCTGTTCTTCATGGTTGGGCCATAAGCATGATGCTTTTCTGGAGCGTTAGAGGTAGCGATCCAGATCTGAATCGATCAAATCCATTTTAGCTTTTATTTCGGGAGGCCATTCTGGTAATTCATCGTCTTCCCAGTACCAGTCTCCCACAACATTCAGAATGGGCCCTGTATCCGAAAAAAGAGCCTTCTTCACACCGATCTGCAGGTCTTCTGTTTCCAGAGAGCGATAGGGAACACTGGATTTGGCCAGTGGTGCAAGCACCGATTCCTCTTCGGCAGCATTGACGGATGCGAAATAATCTTTGAATTTCTTTCCTGAAGCTTTCCATCCCTTTTTGTATTCTTCCTGCTCGGGGTACTTTCCTGAGCTGATAGCCTTTTGCGAAAGAATGGAAATTCCTCGAGCTGAATTGCTTACGAACATCCCATAACGCACACACTTGAAGCGATCTGGATGCTTGAGCGTAATCTGTTCCATTGTAATCTTCGTATAGATCATGGGACCATAGAGCATCATCAAGGGCTCCAGCCACATGAAGCCAGAAAACCAGAGCGCAATTTCCGGTGAAAGGGCTCCGGTGAGGCGAAGCATGGGGATTACGGAGAAATTAACGCTTTCTTGATACTCCTCCCTGTTTGCGTATTGCACGGGCTTGCCCACCGGGCCCCGGGCCGGTACATACACAATGGCACGAAGCGGACGCGTGGTTTTTTGAATCACTGTATCGATGGAATTGGAATCGGAAAGATTTACATTGGCAATTGTCTCATCGGCTCCCTGCACAATTCCTTCCGAAGAGGTAGTGCTAATGATGTATGCCTCGGGATCCTCTTTTCGAATCGCCAGAATGGATTGCTGCCCCAGTACTGCATTTCCGCCAACAATTAGATAGTTCATGAATGTTCCTTGATGGATGCTGGTTTGCACTTTATGTTGGCGGGTTCTGCAAAGCAACCAATTGATGAAGTTCCGATTATAAACTCGACAGATAAAAGAACGAGTCCCATTGATGCACAAAGAAATTGATCCTGTGGGAGAGTGTATGAAAAACTGGAAGATCCTGATAACCATTGGAGCGGCCCTGGTGGTCCTCGTTTTGCTAACTGTAATCTCGATGCTGGCTCCCATTGGAAGTGGCTACTATGCAAAGTATCTTTGCTCGCAGCTATTTGTATCTGGCCGCGATGATGTTGAGCAGATTGTAGAAGAGGAAATAAGACCCACGAATCCTCTGTTTGGAATGGTAAGCCATGAGCTGGACCTGGAGAAAAAAACTGTCCGGGCAGTGACCCTGGGAGTATTCAGTCCAACACTTGCCGTGTACCGCCCAGAGGTGGGATGCACGCTTGCTGTAAAGATAACTCCTGATGAGCTAATGGAACAGGTTCAAGGGCTTTCTTTTGATCGATCCGCAGAAAACAAAGAATGGCCTCTGGGTAACCAGGCGACCATTGCCGATGAAACAGCCCGTGCTCTGGAATCGGTTGATCTAGCAGGAGATTTGAATCCACCAGTGATTTCTACGGATGGGATGAATCTAGATCCACGAAGACTGAAGCAGGTGCTTCAGTGGGCCTTCAGCGAACCGGAAGAGGGCAGAAGGCAAACGCAGGCTGTGGTAATTGTTTATCGGGGTCGCCTTATCGCCGAGCAATATGCAGACGGCTTTGATAAGGATACGCCGGTGCTGGGATGGTCCATGTCCAAGACCGCAACTGCCACCCTTGCTGGAATGATGGTTATGGATGGTAAGCTGGATATCTCCATGTCTGCGAATGTTCCCGAATGGGAAGATGACCCGGAGAGAAGCGAAATCACTACGAATGATTTGCTACATATGTCCTCGGGCCTGGACTTCTCAGAGGTTTATCAACCGTTTAATGATGCTCCCGAGATGCTTTATAACAGTGCCGATATGGCTGGATATGCTGCCAGTCAACCGCTGGCCTACGAGCCTGGTAGCCGATGGTACTATTCCAGTGGCGATACGAATCTTGTG
>JBHIXQ010000245.1:0-4738 GCA_041984705.1 Leptonemataceae bacterium
ATTGCAGGCTGGTATTACCTGGGCCTTGCAATGAAACCGGAAGAGCATGATTCCAATTTCGAACCTTTTCTCAAGCGATTTAAAGATTACGACAAGATCCTGAATGTAGATGAGCGAACCGAGGCCATCGCCGACGCCGAAAGGAAGGGACAACCTTTACCAGGGGAGCTGTCGCATTCCCAGGTATCCTTTCTAAAGGTATTTCGGGAATTCATTGGTGAACGGTTCATGGCGTCTCTGGATAGCTACTACTACGATTTTCCATTTCTGGCCCGGGACAATGCCGGTCTTGCCGCCGCCATGAATGGCCAGAAACTTCCGCTCTACAATGAGCGGGTGATCAAGGGTCTTCTGGAAGAAGCTAATTACAAGGGCAGCAGCAGAGTTGTTCTAAAAACAGCAAACGTCAGCGAAGATGACCATGCGCCAGGTAACCTGGAAGAAAAAGACAATGCTGGCTCCACTGAAGATACGGATCCAGATGGTGACTCGATGGAGGAATCCGAGAAGCCCAAAGAAATGGCAGTTACAGACCACCAATTCTCTAATGCGAAGGGACTCTCCATTCAAGTTGGAACAGATCCAGCCATCCACCTTACCTCAATTCAGGCAAAACCTCACAAGCTGGGACTTGCCTTTCAAGTCCAGGGAGTTCACCAGGAAACGGGAAGTAAATTCCAGTACGAGCTCGAACCGCACCGGGAATCTACCTACCTTGTAGCCGCAAGAAAATCCACGCTGGATAAGTTTCGCAAAATCAAAGATGAAGAAATCATGAAAGTGGCTACCTTTCAGAATCGGCTATTGCTGGCCACTCTGAAATACGGAGAAGGTAACTACGATCGCAGATCCCGGAAATTTCAATACGTTGTGTACATGGACAAGCCTTCCTACTGGAGATTCCTCTCGATCATAAAATCTAACAACATGATCGATGTTCGCGATGACAGCACCTACTCCGGGCCCCTGGATCTACCCAATAGCGAATCCAAACTTAGATGGGCCCAGCACTATGATAAAGGAAGCGAGCTCTCTCAACTCAAGCTTCATGGCCAATTTCAGTTGTGCGAAAGGGATTGCTGGGATGAGACGATTGAAGTGGCCTGTCTGGACAACACTCGCCAGAGCTACCTGATCGCAGAATTCCCCGCTCGCGCATTGACAAATGTTGAGCAAGGGGATGCCCCGGTGGAGTTTATCCTGGTGCATGAAAATCTACAACAGGGATACTATCATCTTGAGCAAATCTGTTCGGAAGCCCTGGGAGTTACCGTGCAAAGGGAGTTCACCGATTGGATTGTGGCCATGGGTGGGACGGATGTAGATGACCTGGCCTCCAGATAGATTACCAGAACGATGAAAGTCTGGCGGCTTCCACTGCTTCTGGTAGCGCTTACTGGCTTGCTGCTGTTTCTGGGACTCCTTGCTTCCGTCAAGCAGCCACAGGCGGGCTCTTTACAGGCTGTTTCGCACCGATTACAGGGACTGGCCCCGGGATGCGCGGGCTGTCACTTTCGAGTCAAATTTGCCCTGGATGGTCCGGGGGCCGCGGGGCTGAGCAAAGGAATCCATTCCATTCGTCAGGAGCTTCTGGAGCATCCCTTCTTTGAGCTACGATCTGGAGATTGCCAGGGATGTCATGCCGGTACCCATTCCTCCTGGCAGTCCTCTGCCCACGGTCGATCTTTCACAAATCCAATTTTCCAGCATGCTTTCAAACGAGACAGGAAAGCCTGGTGCCTGAATTGTCATGCTCCTCTCTGGGATCCAGAATCCATGGATGCCAGAGAGATTGCGTCGAAGCCAGATCTGAAAGAGCTCTACGCAGAAGGAATCAACTGTGCGGCCTGCCACATCAGAGACGGCACCATCGTTGGCCCGACCGACTATTCAGGTCGAGAAAATGATCTCTTCCATCCGGTTACTTACGATCCAGGACTCGCTAAAGAAACTTTCTGCGCCGGATGCCATCAGTTCAATTTCGTAGAGGAATTGGAGCCATTTACCGTTTACGAAGACGATGCTGTAATGCAAAACACAGTTCAGGAATTTCGCAATCACCGGGAAAGCCTTCCCCGGAATATGCAAAAGTCATGCATAGATTGTCATTTTGAATCGGACCATGCACTGGTCTCTCAGCATGGGAACGGTTCGTCCCTGCCCCGCTTGCAGATTTATGTTTCCGGGGAAAACAGGAAGCTCGGAGCAGATACGGAAACCCGGAAGCCATACAGGATCCAGTGGACCATCGAAATGCGAAATATTGGACATCATTATCCTACCGGAGATCTGTTTCGCATTCTGACACTGTACGCTTTCAACGGTTCAGGCCAGGAAATTTACAGATATGATTTTCGTAAGGAAGTGCGAGTTGTGGACAGAGCTCTCATTCGGGATACTACACTCAAGCCCGAGCCCGGTACCTACAGGGCAAAGCGCAGCCAGTCTGCTTTCCTTTCTGAAAAGCCCATCAGATGCGAACTGGTTTACAGATTGCAGGGATCCATCGAACCGCGAATCCAGCCTCACTTTAATCCGGGAATACTTCGCAGGGTTATTTACGCGGGACCCTGCGAATCCATGGAAGACCTCCCCCGGCTCTAGTTTCGCACAAGTTGCACCGAAGAGCCGGCGCTACTTTTTCTAACGTGCAACTGACAGGGAATGGTTCTTTTTAGTTCGGAAACATGGGAGATGATTCCAACCATACGATTCTCCCGAATCTCTTCCAGTATTGTCATGGCGCGGTTCAAAGCTTCTTCATCCAGGGTTCCAAAACCTTCATCTAAAAAGAGGGAATCCATCTCAATTGTGCCGGCCCTTTCCTGGATTACATCTGCAAGCCCCAGAGCCAGAGCAAGAGAGGCCAGGAATTTCTCTCCACCGGAAAGCGATTTTACGCTTCGCGGAATCCCTGTGTGGGCGTCCAGTATGTCCAGATTCAGTCCGGTTTGCCTGTTCCCGTGCTCCACTTCGGCGTTTACAATCAGCGCATAACGACCATCTGACAATCGAGCCAGTCTTTGATTTGCATGGTCGGTGACTTCTCTAAGGTAATAATTCAGTACAAAATTCTCGAAGTTCACCTTACGGTGGTTGAATCCGGCAAGGTCATCGGCCAGCTGGAACAACGCCAGATTATCCTGTTCCAGCTTCTTAATGCGGTTCTTGAGTTTCTCTGTCCGGTCTTTCCTGCGAATCAGTTCTTCCAGTTCTGACCTTTTTTTCTCCAGCTCCTTTTCATTCTCTTCCAGATCCTGATTGAGTTCCTCAATTCTTGTTCGGGTAGCCTCCAGATCCGGTATTGATCTGTCTTTGAGTTCGATCCGTAATTTGTCCAGAAGAGCCGCTATCTTTTCCTTTTTACGGGCGAACTCGCCCAGTTCCTCCCTGAGCTTTGTCAGGGCATCTTCCGGCATGGAAGCTTCCTTGATCTGTCCCAGAGACTTGAACTCGGTCTTCTTTCGGAGTTTTTCGATTTGCGCTTCCCTTTCTTTTTTTTCGGCTGTAGCCTGTTTACGCTGCTTCTCCAATGCCTGAAGATTTGCCTGGTTGTTTGTTTTCGCCTCCTGCCAATCCCTTTCCTTCTTGTCGATTAGCGACATCGCTTCTTCCAGTTCAGCGCTCCGGGCTTGTAATGTTCCGATCCTCTCTGTAATATTACTTCTCTGGGCCAGATCCTTATTCAGGGAATCCAGAGAAGAATCCAGGTAGGCAATATCGCTCCGAAGAGCCTGTCGCTTCTCGGTGAGATCAGTCAGGCTTTCCCTGATTTCGAACTCGGATTGCTGAAAGTCTTTCTTCTTGAGCTTCAGCTCCTGTATCCGGGTCCTGGAAGCCTTCATTTTTTCAATACGATCTTCGATATCGCCAATTGCTTTCTTTTCCGCTGCAACGGTAGCTTCTACCTTTTTCGCTTTCTGCAGCGATTTCGCATCAATACTCCATTCTTGAGGGTCCGAGACCTTCAGGGCGTTTTCGATGGATATTAACAGGGTCTCATTATCCGATGCATTGTTTACTGATCGGACTTCGCCAATAGATTTCAGGATCTTTCTGGCGGTTTCCAGAATCATCGCCTCTGCCCCTGACTGCGCCGATTTTGCATTTTCCAGATTAAGCTTTGCAGCCTCCAGTTCTTCCTGACGCGTAAATGTATCTGTTTCTAGATGCGCCGGGGCAGGATGGTCGGTGGAACCGCACACCGGGCAGGGACTTCCATCGGACAGATCGGCAGCCAGGGCGGATGCCAGACTGGAATCCTTGAGCGCCTGAAGCTTTTGCAGACTGTGCTCATTAACCTGCACTGTCTTTCGAATGGATTCGTATTCCTCGAATTTCTGAACCAGCGTCCCGGAATCCTGAAGAATAGTGTTCCAGAGATCCAGTGCTGTTTTATGAATTCCTAGAGATTCATACAGAGAGTCCGTGTCCTCCAGCTCTCCTTCCTGTTGTTCAAGCTCCTCATCGCAGGATGTAAGTGCCCGGGATATTTGCATCAAATCTTCTCTAAGCTTTTCCTCTGTCTGCGCAATTGTCTCATCCTTCTGACTGAGCTCCATTCTTTCTTTTTCGATGGTGGCCTTTCGCCCTTCCTTTTCAACCAGAGGTTGCAGTTCGCCTATCTCTGTTTGAAGAGCCTTCCTGGAATCTGCCAGCTCCTTTCGCTTCTGCAGTTCCTTTTCCAGTTCCTTCTCCTCTGCATAGAGGGCATCCTTTTCTTCTTCCAGAATCTTCG
>JBHIXQ010000246.1:0-4723 GCA_041984705.1 Leptonemataceae bacterium
TTCCAGGATTCGCATTCGAGTTTCTGACTTTTCTGCTTTTATGCTTGACATAGCGTAAAGTGGTGTTCTCCTTTGGACAGGCTTTGCTTGACACAATGTCAAGCAAAGCGAAAAAAGGGGGAGTTAGATGAAAAGAAGCGGGAATGGTTCAAGTAATAAAAAGGTGCTGGTACTGTATTCTACCGGCAGCGGCTCCACGAGGCTGATTGCAGAGACAATTGCTCAGCCCCTGGGCGAAACAGCAGAAACCTCACTCACCGAAGTTGATGCAGATCGTAAGTTCTGGCCTGATCCATCCCGATTTGATGCGGTCATCGCTGGAAGCGCTATTCGTTACGATCGATGGCTCAAACCAATGAGCGATTATGTCAAAACATTCGAAAAGGACCTTTCCCGGAAACCCGTGTCATTCTTCTTTTCCTGTCTTTCTCTGGCCGGCGGTGAGGCCGGACAAATCAGTGCGCGCAAGTATGAGGCATGGATTCGCAATTTGGCGCCAACTGTCCGCCCGCTGGATGTTCGTGGGTTTGCAGGAACTTTAAACTATGGAGCGATGCCTGTGTGGGCCAGGCTCCCATTCAGGACTGCTATGCTCTTTACTGGATTAAAGGAGGGGGATTATCGGAATTTTCCAGAGATTCAGGATTGGGCCAAAAAGCAGATGGGCGTAATCCACAGGACCTGGCAGGAGGATGTGCAAAGAGCGCGGCAGTCCCTCACTTCTCTGGCTCAAGGCTGATTCGCCAGAGAATGAGAATGGCAGCGACCGTTAATTCGCTTTCGCTGCCTTTTTCTTTGTTCCCAGGATCATGTGCGAAGTGCCCTTGATATAGTTGTAACCAATACCGATGGGCAGAGGGCGTATGTCATTTTCCTTGTTTCGAAAGTCTGCTTTGAAGTCAGGCTGATGTCTGACGGAGAACAACTTGATCGGCTGATCGTACCTACCGTAGTAAGTGAGATCCCATCGACCATCTTTCATATACTTGATTGGAATACCCGAGCTATCCCCGAGCAGGAATTCGCTTTCGTCCAGAATGAAGCTGCGAATTTCGGAGAAGGTATCTCTGTGCATCAAGTAAGAGGCTGCTTTTAGATAACCGATGGTAGGATCATCCAGCGCACTCTTAATGGCCGGCAGAAAAAAAGGGGTCTCTTTCAGGCCCTGGTTGGAGATGTCCGTAGAAAAATAGGCAACGCTATGCACAGGCCCGCCGGATTCCGTGCGATAGAAGATCTGTACTCCGGAAACGGCACTTAGAGTAGGATCCTCTTTCTTCATGGATTCGAAAGCAGTTTTTGTTACCGTCTTGCCGTTGGAAACTACGCGAATTTCGCGAAAGGCAAGAAGTTCGTAGTCCAGCCGTGCAAGAAAGACTGCCAGCACCGGAGCCACTCCATCCAGCACATTGGCGAAGTCGTCTCGCATGGCCAGTGTGCGAAAGAAGGAAAATTCAATAATGCTGAACAGGGATTGTCTTACTGCTCCCAGATATCTACGCCTGGCTGGCTCGGAAAGGTTGGCTGGATCCGCTATGGTTCCTGGAGGCTCCAGTCCAATCATGACTGTATTTCTTCCACAGGGAAAAAACAGGGAAGAATGAAGTATGTCTGCACCACCGAAAGGGTAGAATACTGTGGCTGTTTCTTTACAGAGAGGCTTGAACTCCTCATGGCCCCAGGTCCGAATTTTAGCGAGTCTTAGATCCTCGCCCTTTTTCCAGATACGGTTAAATGCAGATGCATGGTCCGCATAACTGCTGGAGGAGTAGGAATCTTTCTTACCTGCCAGGTAATCCGCTTTCTTCTGCAATTCCGGATCGGAAAGTCCATCATAGCCCAGTAAAAAAGAATTCAACTGCTCCTTATTTTCCTGCGAAGATGAATCAGAGGATCCGTCTCCTGGATTCGATGGGCCGCAATAGGCAGTAGCTAACAACAGAGTAAGAATTAGAGCATGTTTAAAAACGTTCATGGGATGTTTAAGAGGGGAACAAAAGATGTCCGGGATTTTGCATCCGAATATTCGAACTGCAGGGACACACCGGTTGATCAAAAAAGGTAAGCATTATGTCAATAAGAATTTGCCCTCAGGGCCCCTTTCTGCGATGAAGTCATTTTAGCCCTCCTAGCCCCATGAGTCATCACGGATTAACAAGACAGCTGGGTTTCTGGACCGCTACGCTTGTGGTTATCGCAAGCATGATTGGATCTGGAATCTTCGGAAACACAGGTATCATCCAGCAGGCCGTAGCCAATCCAGGATATGTAATCCTGCTCTGGCTGGTGGGGGGACTTCTGGCCCTTTCCGGGGCTCTATGTTATGCAGAGCTCTCCACTATTATGCCCCATGCCGGTGGGGAGTACGTCTATTTAAAGAATATCTTTGGATTGCTGCCCAGCTTTCTAACAGGATGGGTATCTTTCGTCGTGGCCTTTTCTGCACCCGCAGCCAGCGCTGCCTTGCTTTCCAGCGAATATGCAGAGAAAACCGTAGCATTGCTGGATCCTTCATCTCCGCTGGTTCCATTTTTGCAATCCAGTGTGAATCAGAAGATTGTGGCCTGCGGCCTGGTTCTGCTTTTTACCGGAATCCACATGTTTGGTGTTCGGGCAGGTGGATATCTGCAGAATGTTCTGACCGTCGTCAAGCTGGCCCTGGTAGTGGCCTTTGTGAGCGCCGGTCTGTATGTAGCTCTGGGCGTGGAAAACATGCCGGTGACCGAAACAGTGACTCCTGGAAGCGCTATCGCCTGGGGCGGAACAGGCGTTGGATTGCTCTACGTGACCTTTGCCTACAGTGGATGGAATAGCGCTGCTTACCTGGCAGAAGAGGTGAAAGATCCTAAAAAGACGCTGCCCAAAGCTTTGATTGTCGGGACGTTGCTCACCACAACGCTGTACATCTTGCTCAATCTGGTGTACTATCTGGCTGTGCCCGCAGAAGATCTGGCAGGTGAAAAGGCCGTGGCGGCCATGAGTGCAGGCAGTCTGTTTGGTGCGAAAGTGACTGCGCTTTTTAATCTTGGATTCTTTTTCATACTGATTTCCACGCTTTCTGCTACCATTATGCTGGGCCCCAGGGTGTATTTTGCTATGGCCCGGGATAATCTATTTTTCCAGGCTGCTTCCAGAGTTTCCCCTCGATTCGGAACTCCTATTGTAAGCTTTCTTCTTCAGGGATTTCTTGCCATTCTATATATAGTAAGCGGAACCTATGAACAGATCCAGACCTATATGGGGTTTGCTCTGGCCATTTTTCCTGTCGTGGCTGTCGTGGGTCTTATGAAACTCCGAAAGGATCGACCCGATCTAAACGGTCATTACAAGACTCCCTGGTATCCGTTAACTCCTCTGTTCTTTATTGGAATTTCAATCTTTGTGATGGTAGCCAGTCTGTTGTATTCCTATGAGGAATGTCTCATCGCTCTGGCTGTGGTGCTTTCCGGAGTTCCTCTCTATTTCGCCTGGATGAGAATTGTCCACCGAGGTAAGGATCATGAGGAATTGAGGCAGACTCTTATGAACCTGCCTCTGTTCCATGGTACCGGCGAATTCCTGGAAGAAGATGAAGGGGATTCAGATTTTGGCCATTCCGGCTTCTCCGAGTATCCGGACTATCCCATGCCGGAAGATCCAGGCATCAATGGTAAGGGTCCATCGGACCAATTTGGCAATGGACAGGAAGAGAACGGCAATACTTCCTCTCATGGCGATTCCGAATCTGAAGATTCTATCCGCAAGACAAGTGAAGGCAGCACACAACATCGAAATTCTGCCAGTGAAGATGCGCAGGAAGATGTTCAGCTTGCCATCTCCCGTCGCAAATCTTAAAACTGTCCAGCATGGACCGTCAGTTAGCCTTTGAAATGGAAGGTGAGCGCCTTACAGGGCGTCTCAGGCTTCTTCTGATCATTATCTTTTTGGCCGGTACCGCGGTTGGTTATTTCTCGGGTACCGCACAGTTGAAGCAAACGTTGTTCTACCTGGTCGGTATTTCGGTTTACGCCCTGGTCTTTATCCTCTCATTTCTGGCTCTTCGCTACAACAAATACAGATCCTATATGAAATATCTGTTCACCGTAGGTGAGATGATAGGTCTATTTATTGTTAATCTCGGTCATGTTTTCGTTGAAGATGGGCATGAATGGGCCGTTCGAAATGCCACCCGGCATGGTTTATATTACGTGCTAATCGCCGCTTCGGTACTTCGCTTTGCGCCCAGGCTGGTTGTAATCACCGGTCTTCTCGCCGTGCTTGTAAATACCTCACTTCATTTCATTGTGGATCGGCTGACCCCTGTTCATTGGAGTATCAAGAATGGCAGTAACCAGCTGGATTTCATAAGTCCCATTGATTTGATTATCGCTTCCATATTCATGCTGGGACTCTCTGTGGCTCTGGCCATGGCCACAAAGATGATTCGAAAGATGATTTTCAAGGTAAGCGAGGAAAGGGAGGATTCGCAGAAGCGATTCAAGCTTCTTTCCGAGCTATTACGAAGCGCTCGCTCGGTGGTACACAGTCTGGGAGATCAAATAGAAGAACTTAAACTCAGCGTTCAAACCCTGGATGCTACACGAGTTCATCAGAAGGATGCTCTGGATCATACCGGTGAACTGATTCGAAATGTAAGTGGTGAAATGCAGGAAGCTGCCGCAGGAGCCAGCAGGCAGGATCAACTCTGTCAGTCAAACACGGACCTGGTACTGAAGTTTCGCGC
>JBHIXQ010000247.1:0-263 GCA_041984705.1 Leptonemataceae bacterium
ATGCGGCCCTGGACTATTACAGTCGCATTATGGAAGAGATCTTTTCTGGCATAGAGCAGTTCCTGGAAGCAGGGGGCACAGAGGAGGAAGCGTCCTACCTTCTTCCCAATGCATTTCCCATTCGCTTTTACGAATCCGGCGACCTTCTGAATCTGCATCACAAATGGAAGGCCAGAACCTGCTATAACGCTCAGGAAGAAATCTTTCGGGCATCCGTGCAGGAGTTGCAACAGATCAGCGAAGTACATCCCGATGTGGTGCAA
>JBHIXQ010000247.1:273-4719 GCA_041984705.1 Leptonemataceae bacterium
ATCGCCTATGCAGGAACGCACCTGCCGAAAGCTTTTACCCAGCGTGGGCGTTTGATTCTGTTGTCGCTGGATACTGATGCCGTACAGATTCAGCGCCAGGATCGGCCCGAGGAACACGAAACCCGAGATCAGCGCCAGGTACAACCCCATATTGCCCGGAGGGCGATCGATTCTGCGGGATTCCAGTCTGGAATCAGGGAATTGAAAAGTACGATCGCGTAATCTAAGCTTCTTATGGAAACCAGCCATCAGCCTGTGATGCTCGAAGAAGTGCTATCCCTGGCCGGGGAAGCATTTCAATTTCAGAAGCAGCAACGGGGCCATGGAGTATTTCAAATCCTGGATGGGACTCTGGGTGCTGGCGGTCACAGTCTTGGCCTTGCACGTGCCTATCCGGATGCTTGCCTGCTTATGGGGGACCGGGATAGCCGGATGATTGAGCGAGCCAGGCAGAACTTTGAAAAGGCAGGTATGGATCCGGATCAGGATCGATTTATCTGGCAACGAAGTAGAGCATCTGAAATTGATGCGAAAGCGCACCGTAGCAAACATTGTGCTGCAGACTATCAGGGACTGGATTTTGCACTTCTGGATCTGGGAATTTCCATGTTACATTTGAAGGAGTTTCAGGGAGGATTCTCCTATGACGATGAATCTCTGGATATGAGACTGGACGAGGACCTGGAAACCAGCGCCAGTGATCTTATCAATGAGCTTCCAGAAAAAGAGCTGGCCGATCTAATCTACAAATACGGCGAAGAAAGGGCTTCCAGGAAGATTGCTCATCGAATTGTACAGTCCCGACCTGTGGAAAGTGCAATCAGATTGGCTGAAATCATTGCCAGAGCTGTACCGGGCCCAAGAAATCGAGCGCATCCTGCGCGAAAGACCTTCCAGGCGTTGCGAATCGCAGTTAACGATGAGCTGCAGGAGGCGGAGCTGGCTGCCAGGAATCTTTCTTCTCAACTAAGTCCCGGTGGGATTCTGGCAATCATTACCTTTCATTCCCTGGAAGATCGCATCATCAAGCAATGCTTTGCCGAACTGTGCGGCGCAGAACCTGGAGTGTCTCGTTACGATGCGCCGGTAGCCCCTTTACCCAGGACCGCTCCTGATTTCGAAAAGGCCATCCGAAAATCCATGGCTCCATCCTCTGAAGAGCTGGAACAAAACCAGGCATCTAGATCGGCCAGACTCAGGGCTATTCGGCGAATCCATCAGAAAGAGCCGGCCAGCGGGCAGGGAAAATCCCGGGAAAAGAAAGAATCTGAGCAAAGACGTAGTGCATCCGGGGGGGATTATGAAAATTAAGCTTCGCTATCCTGCTCTTGCCCTGGGCATCGTTGCTTTCTTCGGTGGCATATACGCTTATATTTCTATGAATATTGAGGCATCCCTGCTGGAGCGAGAGATTCGCCTGGCCCGTTATGAAAAAAGGGACTGGGAAAGAAAGAATTCCGCCATCCGTGCAGAAGTGGCACGGCTGGAAGGGGAAGGATACGAAACCATCTACTGGAAGCTGTATGGTGCACTTCCTTTCTATGAAGACAATACAATCATCTATGTAGACCTGGAATCTCTAAAACCAGGACCCGGATTCTATCGAACAACTGTGGAAGGTCCGGAGGAAGCTACCGATTCCGGGCAGCGGGATGCTGAACCGTCACTGGAAAATGACGGAGGCGAAAACAATCCTGAAGGCGGCAATGGCGAACCGGAGGTGAGGGAAAGCGTCAACCGTCGAAATGGAGATGCGACAGACGATAGCGGATCTTCCAGGAGAAATATCAGAGAAAGTCATCGAAATGTTGAAGGGTCCATGGATGGCAGCCCATCGCAGAAACCGGGGGACTCCTCCTCCGGACAGAACCAGGAGCCCACTACCGCTGATCGTATAAGGGCATGGTTTGAATGAAACTGGACGAGCTAATTCAGAATCTGCAGACGGGTGGAGGCCCGTCCGGTCCGGAATTTGAAATTCGGGGTGATGTTTCCAGCGTGGAGGTGGATCGAATCACCGACGATTCCCGTGAGTTAACATCCAACAGTGTATTTGCCATTACTGCGCTTTCCCGGCAGCATCTTGAATCTGCCCTTTTAAAGAAGCCTGCACTTATCATCGCTCCCCGAGTAATGCGAAACAGCCAGGAGTTGAAACTCTTCGCACAAAAAGGTGCGGTGCTTCTGGGAATGAAACCGGCCAGAAGCAGACCGGAATGGATACTTGCTCGACTGGCCGGGATATTTTATCATCACCCGGACCGAAAGCTTCGCATTACTGCAGTAACAGGCACAAATGGAAAGACCAGCATCAGTAGAATGCTCTATCATGCCTGGAGAAGTGCAGGGGAAAACTGCGGTGTTATTGGAACCCTGGGGGCCACTTATATTTCCGGTGGAGAGGAAGTTCAGATTCATACCGGCTATACTACTCCCAGAAGCTATCAGCTACTGGCGTTGTTAAAAGGAATGTCTGATCGAGGAGTCCAAAAAGTGGCTCTGGAGGCCAGTTCCGAAGCGCTGGCCCTGGGTAGATTGGAAACTATCCATCTACATCAGGCGATATTCTGCGGTCTTTCTGTGGATCATCTGGATTATCACAGGACCATGAGCCGATATTTCATGGCGAAGACTCATCTTTTTACACTTCTTGCGCGAAGTAAGGGAACGGCAATTATTCAGGATCTGTCCGGACAGGCAACGGATCTCCATGCGAAAAAGATTCAAAGGTATTTAGAGCGCACGAATACTGAGTTTCGCATCATTGATAGCTTTCATGAATTCAGACTAAATGCTCCCGTAGAATTCAATCAGAGAAATGCCAATCTGGCCTGGCAGGCCAGCGGACTTGAATTCAACGAGAATATGTTTGCAAGTATGCCGGATGTACCTGGTAGAATGAACAGGGTCTCCGTTCAGAAAAACGTAGATGCCATTATTGACTATGCTCATACTCCGGATGCTCTGCGTAGAATTCTGGAACAACTGAAAGAACAGGGCTATGATCAATTGATCTGTGTATTTGGCTGCGGAGGAAACCGGGACTCTTCCAAGAGAGTTCTGATGGGGCGCGCCGCCATGGAACTGGCTACCGAAGTTATTGTTACCGATGACAACCCCAGAAAAGAAGATCCATCCCTGATTCGAAGACAGATCATGGAAGCCAGAGAACTACCGGATCTAAAGCCTGCATATCGCAGCTTGCTGGAAATCCCGGACAGACGGGAGGCCATACAGCAAGCTCTGGAAATGGCATCCAGCGAAGCGGCCAGTGGCTTGCGCGCATGCGTACTGATTGCAGGGAAAGGTCATGAGGATTATCAGATTTACGGAACAGAAAAGAAAAACTTTTCGGACCAGGAAGTTGTGGAAGATTCCATAAAGGAAAAGCAATGATCATCGGGATTCATCTACTGGAAGCAGGGGCCCGCCTTTCCCGATTTACCGTCAGCCTGGGGCAAAGTTACGAAACGGGCCCGGACAGCGAATTAGAAGATAACCGGACACCCGGCCAGAATAGCGAACTCGAAGAAAGGCGCGCACCCGGCCAGAACAGCGAATCCAGCGAAAATGGTAGATCGGACGAGAACAGAGAATCCATTGAAATCCAGGATCTCAAACAGGACAGGGAGGCTGCCCATGCCCGCGATCCCGATCAAAGGAGCGATGCGATCCAGCGACTGTCTTTCACCGGAGTCAGTACCGATACTCGTAAGATCGAAAAAGGTCAGCTATTTGTCTGTTTGAAGGGCCCAAATTTCGATGCACATAACTTTGTGGCTTCTGCCGTGGAAAAGGGTGCCACCGGTATTCTCATAGAATCCCATCGCGAACAGGAAGTCATTCAAACACTTGCCGGCAGCGCTATTTCTGATGCAAAGGTGAATTTGTTTCTATGCGAAGATCCATTAACCACTTTGCAGAATCTGGCCAGGGTGCATCGGCGTAACCAGCCGTACAAGGTGATCGCTGTTACCGGATCCAACGGAAAGACCTCGGCCAAAGAGATGCTTCTGGGTATGCTTATTCATTTGCTGGGATCGGAATCCGTAGATGCCACAAAGGGAAATCTCAACAATCACATTGGAGTGCCTCTCACTCTTTTGAACCTGAAGCCCGGTATCAGTCATGCAATAATTGAGATGGGGATGAATCATGCAGGCGAAATCGATCTACTCTCTTCGATCGCAGAGCCGGATCATGGTCTGATTACATCTGTGGGCCGGGCCCATATTGAATTTTTCTACAGCAAGCGGGGCATCGCTCGCGCCAAACAGGAGTTGCTTTACCATTGTAAAAGTAGTCTGAGCTATCCCGCTTCTGCCATAGGAAAGTCCGTTCTCTATAGAAGGAATCCTTCCGGCGGATCTAGAGGATCCGGGACCCGGGCGCCGGCGATTGCATTGTTTGGCATTGAGGATGAGCCTGGCTGGCAATCCGTGCCTG
>JBHIXQ010000248.1:0-4713 GCA_041984705.1 Leptonemataceae bacterium
AGTGGCAAACAAAGACTCCAATAGTGGCCAGCGAACGGCAGCCAGTATTTGAGGATGGATGATCAGGAGAATAAGAGACAATGGAAAATCAAAAGTTAGAGATAAATGTCTGCCAAGGCAGACCCGTTGAATCGCTGCAGAAGAAATCTCTCAGGTACATAGGATTTCCTGTGTTACTGGGAGTAATAGCGACAGCCCTTGGCTATGATGCAGCACTGTTAGCGTATCCGGGGTTACTTGCAGTAGTAATGGTAGGCTGGTTACTCGAAAGAATCATTCCCTATGAAACGGATCGTTGGATAGAACCCGGAGCGTTAAAACTAAATACAGCGTTTAATATTGCTACTCTGCTGGTAGGTCCGGCCCTGGGAGTTCTTATATCCTGGACTATTTCGAGAATCGAGATACCAGGTGTAAACATTTCCTCCTGGAGCTTTGTATTGCAGCTACCGCTCGCCTTAGTCGTTTCCGGACTGCTGCCCTATTTTTTGCACAGGCTTGCTCATGAGAACGATGGTTTTCTCTGGAGAGCTCATAGTATTCATCATGCTCCGCGAAGCGTTTACTGGTTCAATGCTCTACGACTGCATCCAGTAAACACTGCCTGGAACACGGCTTCTGGACTCATTCCACTTCTGATTCTGGGTTTTGACCCTGAAATCGTATTCATGACCGGAGTGCTCAACAATTTCATGTCCATAGTAAATCATCTGAACGCCGATCTAAAGCTTGGTCCGCTTAATCTTATCTTTAACTCGGGTCAACTCCATCGCTGGCACCACAATAGAAACCTGGATTTCGCAAACCATAAGTTCTCAAATGGACTTTTAATATTCTGGGATTTGGTCCTGGGCACCTATCGATTACCCCGACGAAGACAGGAAAGCAGCGAAGTAGGACTCAGTGACGAAACAGATTTTCCGCTGGATTCGGTAAAAGAGCAGCTATTGTATCCGTTTCGCCGTGCGGATTGCTGCGAAAATCCCGGTCTGGCCGCCTGATGAGGCTTTCTAATCTGATTATCCAGGAGTATATCCCAGAAGATTGAATGCTTGAATAACCTGACAGAAGTGCATTGCGCTTCAGTCAGGTTTGATCTGGAAGGATACTTACCTAAATCAGATCGAGAATTTTCGTGGTGAAAGGAGTGTAATCCAGGTCGGACTGTCGCTCAAATTGAATGGATGGCACAGCAACCCTCTTTCCGTTTACTTTCAGAGCACCCTGCACGGAGAAATCCTCGAACTCATTATCGAATTGGCTAAATGTAAGTCGGTATCGTAACTCATCCTCTGACAGCTTCTCCCGGGTCAGGGAAGCCACGCGGGACTTGATCTCATAGTCATCCGGAAAGGTTTCTCCAAATTCCTGGGCGCGAAGAGTAGCCAGCCAATCACTTCCTTCGAGTTCGATTCCTTTTGCGTTGCTGGATTTGACATCAACCCAGATTTCCAGGGGACGAGGAAAATCCCGTGTCACCGGAAGGACCGGCAACAGACAGGGCCCCATACTGTGCTGCCAGCTACCGGAAAGAGGAACGTAAACCTGAATTTCATGAGTGCCATCTCGAAATACTGCTCGATCACTGATAATCTGCCAGCCTGTTTCCTGCACAGGAACCATAGAATAAAGCGAGCGAAGGGAACTGCAGTCGGCCGTAAGCAGACACATGAAGACGATTATGACGGTGGAGCACCAGGCCCCCTTAATATGAGAAGCAAGATAAGCGAAGTGTAGACTGGGAATGGATGAAAAGAATCTCACAGGAGACTTATATTATCTACCGCGAAGATGTCAAACCGGAAGCCCCGGTGAATCGTTGGCAAAATGTGCCTGGAATTCAAATAAATCTGCCGGGCTCGGGTTCGCAAAATGCAACAGGCTCACCAGCTTATTATGGCTCGCGAAGCCTCCAGAGCTCGCCGTGTCCCCTGGAGTCGCCGCATTCGTATTTTACCGGAGCTGGATGGGCTTTGCCCGCCACGATTTGAAAAACTGAGCGTATGGAACTCTAATTGACCGGAATCAGAATCTCAGTCAGCAAATCCGATGCAGCCGTCTCGGTGGGGTCATTCAAATAGATCTCCAGGCAAAATTCATCGCGGATTTCAAGACCGCTTTCAGCAACCAGCTGAAAAGCCCTGGGGTAGGCACCTGCCAGATCTTCGTAGGGCCCCTGAAGCACAAAGCGAGCAAATTTTCCGCCGGCCGCCTGTCGCTGCTTTAAGGGTTCTGGCAGCGGATCAGGGTAGCTCTGCATTTGAACCCCGGCCTGATAGTGGAATCGATCGTCCCCTTCACGCGATTCATCCATTCGCGAAAGGGCCAGCACAGCCTGGATTTGGCTGCGATCCAGAGATCCAGCAGATTTCCAGAAATCCTTCCAGGCGCGAGGACATTCGGTTTCAAATGGTCCCCGGGCTTCATTATACACCAGAGAAAAACCAGACCGTTCTATTAGCTTCTAGATCAGATAGACCTTTCATAAGACGCTCCACCGACGGCGCTTTCCAGCATCTGCTTTCGCAGTCCAGACTTTAACAATTGCAACCCAGGATCAACCAGCATGCTCCCGAGCTACCACCGTTGAGCAGCGAGGTTCCATCACGGAAGCCTGTCCACACTTTTAGATTCTTCGATTCTCAGATATCAGTTCGCACACTTCTAGACTCCAGATATTTCCTGCTCCGCGCACATCCGCACAGGTCCCCATCCATGCAGGATTTTGAAAAATGTTCACAAAAAATCGTGACTTCTATACCCTACTCCCGAATCCTATGATATGAATGCCAGTTATAAATATCTCATTATTGGAGCCGACGCCGCCGGCAATTCGGCAGTGGGCCAGATTCGAAGAAATGACAAGGATGGCACCATAGGAATCCTGGAGAAAACTGAAATTATTTCCTACGGTGCCTGTGGCCTCCCCTATGCGATCAGCGAAAGTGTGAAGTCCTTTGATGATTTGATACATTTCGATGGTCCAACCTTTGGTCAGAAAACAAAATCCGATGTGCTTCTGAACCATGAGGCAATTTCTGTAAATACCCAGAAGAAAATCGTCCAGGTTCGCACACCAGACGGAGAGAAGGAAATCGGATATGAAAAACTGATGATAGGCACCGGAGCCCCTGCGATAAGGCTTCCTTCCATCGATTACAGCTCCTACCGAATCTTCGAGCTAAAAACGGTGCCGGATGGTCGAGCCATACATGAATTTATCAAAAGAGAAAAGCCTCGCAGGGCAGCCATCATCGGTGCAGGTTACATCGGTCTGGAAGCTGCGGAAAGCTTTCGCGAAATGGGTCTGGAAGTCACCATTTACGAGGCCCTGGATCGTCCGGTGCCCCGGTTACCGGAAAGCCTGTCAAAGTCCATTGTCTCGCAGATGCAGCAACATCAGATTGAATTTCTTTCGAATACCGCTGTCAAATCTGTAAAGGACACAGGAAAGGGAATTGAGATAGGAACGGAAGCGGGTCAGGCGACGTTTGATCTACTGCTGGTGGCCGTGGGCGTCAAACCAGCCACCGGATTCCTCGAAGACTCCGGTATCGAAATGCAGAAAGGAGCTATTGTAGTGGATCAATATGGTGCTACCAATGTAGCAGACGTCTATGCCGGGGGAGATTGCGCTCTGGTATATCACAAGATTTTAAAGAAGGCAGTTTACTATCCTCTGGGACATACAGCCAACAAGCAGGGGCGAATCGCAGGTATGAATATGAGCGGTGATCACATCGCTTTTCCCGGCATCGTAGGTACCCAGGTATTCAAGTTCTTTGACCGCGCTTATGCATTGACCGGACTTTCGCACAGAGAAGCAACGGAGGCAGGTTACGATTTCGAAGAGGCCAGCGCAATGAGACCCAGCCGGGCTGGCTACTATCCGGGCTCCGACAAAGTCAAGATGACCCTTCTTCTTGACCGAAAAGATGGCACAATTCTGGGAGCAGCCATGTTCGGCCCTCTGGACTCTTACGGTCTTATAGATGCGGCATCGGCACTGGTGAATATGGGGGCCCGGGCAGATGAAGTGGCCTGGATGGACTTCGCCTATGCTCCTCCCTTCGCTCCTGTGTGGAATGCTCTGATCTCCGCAGCCGGCAAAGGATAGTGTACCCTGGACTAAACTATTCCGCTTGACCTACAAAAATCCGGGATGCCTTTTAATTCTGCATGAATTCTACACCGGGCACCCGAAATGTGTTTCTGGCTCTAAGCTGGAGGCTGGAGCTATTCACACATATCGTTCCGGTGCCCATTTCCATCTATTTTTCTGCTACTCTGGTTCCCATGACAGAGGAGCAAAGCATGACCGCCTTTGTAGCCGGTACAATCAGTGGCACCTTGATGCTCATTCTGGGAATGGTCTGGCGTTACTTTCGACTTCGCAATGTATATGCGGCCTTCAAGCAGGGTGATCATCTAAAGTTCAAAAAGGGCCTCTTGAATCATCCGCTCCAGGAAGCCCTGGTTATTGCAGCACGGTGGCTGGTGGGTGTACCGATAGCTCATGTGATGTATGTTCTATACCATGGAAGGTTTGACTGGGCCGTACATGCATCCAGCCCCTTTCTCTTACTAATGATCACGCCTGTTTCCATGGCCGCTTATTTCTATATTTCAGAGAGTGTCATTAGAAAGCCTCTTAGCGAGCCTGAGTTCAGAAGCATGGCTGTGTCCGGGCTATTTCGTCTGGGGTACTTTCCC
>JBHIXQ010000249.1:0-4711 GCA_041984705.1 Leptonemataceae bacterium
GGTCAGCTCAACATCCCTGGCTTTGAGCTCCAGGGTGTTACCATCAACTGTGTAGTTCTCCTGGTCTTCGTCGGTTTCCAATCTGTATGCATCCACCAGATCGGGAGTGTTCACTGTATGAGTCCAGCCCAGACTGCGATTATGCCCTACGAAGATGAGCGGGCTTCCCGGAAATGTGGCGCCGTACATCTCGAAACCATCCTTGCTTCGTAGATGCGCCTCATACCAGGCTACCGGGCCATCCCAGGGCTGATGCGAGTTTACATTCAATCTGTGAATTCCATCCGCCGAACGTGTTCTGGACACTGCATGTGCATTGCTGGCCACCATGGCGTAAGCTTCATACCAGCTGGAATCTTCATGAGATGTAGAACCCTGGCTTTCAGATTGGATTGATGCTTTTTTATCTTCTTTCTCCCGGGGTTTTGATGCCAGGGCCTTTCCCAGTTCCTGGCCCGTTCCAACAAACAATGGAATCTTGTGAACAAACCCACGGGCCAGGTCCTTTGCCTGCACCGGAAAAAACCGGCCATCCACTTCCTCTCTGTGCTTTGCTGCGTAGTAGTTGATTCCATCCGCATATCCCTGAAACACCTCTTGAAGCTCCGGAGAAATCTGCGATTCGTAGGTGGCATCCGTTCTTTCGTTGATGCGAAACATTCCAGTATAGAAATCATTTTGCAGAGATGTACTGGATAAATGTAATCTGGAGAGCTGGCCCCTGGAAGCGGCTACCACAGCCTGAATGGTGCTGAAATCGTCCTGTGCATGGGCATAGGCCAGTCCAAAGGCCACATCTTTTTCTGTTTCGCCCAGGATATGAGGGACCCCAAAGTCGTCTCTTCGAATGGTAACTCGCTGTGCCTGCTTTTCCAGCCGGGCCACAGATTCCGAATCGGGGCTGTATCGAATTCGATGTGTTCGAACAATGAGTCCAATAAATACCATCGAACCGAGCCATATAATGATTAGTGCAGGGATGCGAATCCATTTCGATTGCTTTGAAGACATGGATTTCTGTGTGGTTCGGGCCCGGGTAGGTGTCAAATGCAATCAAAGCGAAGAAATTTTCGGAATTTTTATTTGTGATTGGCGATATCCTGGGTTTTCTGGAAGCAATGAGTGTTTTTCGAGCACCGGTAACCAGAACTCTAGTGGCCATCAATGTGGCCATTCACGCAGGACTCATGCTTCTGTCGGGCAGCTTCTTTGGCTTTTCACCGGGTAGCTTTGCGGACCAGATTTTTCAGGTCTTCGGGCTGGTTCCGGTAGACTTCTGGACTGGCTCGGTATGGCAGCCGTTGACCAGTATGTTTCTTCACGGAAACATCATCCATATTGCCTTTAACATGCTGGCACTGTGGTCTCTGGGGGCGCCTATTGAGCACAAAGTGGGCTCCTCGCGATTTGCCGTTCTCTATTTTGTCTCCGGGTTGGTGGGTGCGCTCTTCGTAGTGGCCTTCCAGAGCGGGCTGGGACATCCAACCATTGGTGCTTCCGGAGCTGTTGTGGGACTTCTGGGAGCGCTTGCCGTATTCTTCCCGCGGGCGCAACTGCTGTTGTTTTTCTTTCCTGTTAAAGCCAGAACCGCGGCGATTATCTTTGGTGTCGGTTCGCTCCTGCTGGCGCTAACGGGACAGGCGCAGGGGCTATCGCATCTTGGTCACCTTGGCGGCCTTATTGGTGGCGTACTGTTTACCTGGCTTGCCCTGGCCCCTTCAAAGGAAGAACGAATGGATCCGGGGCCCTCCATGGGTGGAGGATTTCGAATGGGCACCAGAAGAACTGGACCCTCGCACACCACCGGAGCAGAGGAGCAGGTACTGAGAATGATGCAGGAGCTCATGCGACAAAGGCAATCTGGCGCTGGTCCAGCCCCGGGGGAGCGCCGGACCATGAAGGAAATCAATCCAATCCAGGATTCGGATCGATACGAGGAGCCTCCTTCTTCGAAGCCGGAGTCCTCTTCAGAACCAGGTCCATCCGGTAGCGGCAAGCTCTATTATGATCCGGCCAGTGGCCGATTCTTCTTCAAGTAATGGTATAGTGCACGGAATGCTCCGATCCGGCCTGGTTGGGGGAGTTGTGCAATTACGCTTTAAGCGGCCGGGATTGGGCCAGCCAATCAGAAGGCCCAATAATTCGGAAAGAAGGATCCAGGATTCGATCTAGAAGTCGTAACTTTCCAGGGCTTCATCCACAGATTTGAAGATCTCAAATACGGAGGTAAGCTTGGTTATCTCCATGAGGTTTTCCACATCGGAATTCAGGCCAGCAAATACCATTCTGCCTTTCAGGTAGTCTACATGCTTGAAAATGTTCAAAAACAGTCCCAGGGCGGCCGAGTTGATGAACGGAACCTTTTTCATGTCGATGATGAACTTGGGAGCAGCATTGGGCTTAATGTATTTCTCCATCTTTTCTGCCAGGTTGTATTCATCCCCGGACTTGATGGCTCCCTCGATTTTAACAATGTTAACTTCGCCCCTGGTGGTAACCTTTACTTTCATATGGATAATTTGAACCTTAGCATTTGCCCGGTTGTCTGGAGCAAATATTTCCCGGGCGCAAACAGATGCAATGGAAATGCAAGAGCACCTGAAAGACCAAGTTTATAACACAACTCAGATTGACTGTAAAGCGAAATCCCCACAGGTTCAAGATTTTTTATGGGTTCCAGTATGAGAAATTGGCGATCTCCCACTGTGCTGAATTGATATATCAAGCATGGATCTGGTTGCCCCAGAAATCCGGCCTCCAGAGCGCCTGGAATTTCCGGTATTTGCTCCGGCATTTGATCCAGTGCTGATCGCAGGGCCCTGCGTCCCATGGCCACTCGCCTGTGCAGGGCCGCTTTGCTAATGCGCAGATGGCCGGAAATTTCTCTGAGGCTCATGACGGTGTTGGTATTTCTGGTCCTTTCCCTTTCCAGCTTCCTCCTGATATAACGATAGTCCCGTCCTCGATTCCCTCGATGAAGCCGATCAAAGTACAGACTCATCTTATGCTTATGCTGTCGTCGCCAGTGTTCCTGGTCCTGGATTCTGCGTAAAAACCCCTGATGAAGTCCCCGGGCCCGCTCGGGGCTATGGCGGTGGCAGAGATCCCTTAATTCCGGAAGATCCAGGGGCCATCCACACTGGATTTTCATGGGAATCCTGTGCACAGGCTCTATCTGCTGGAGCGCATAGCTTAAAGCTCCATTCCAGGCTGTGGTGCGCTCTGTTTTGTATCCAAAGTTTTCTACAGGTAGATCACACCGGGCGGGCTCGTACTTCTTAACCTTTCGAATGTAGTTCATGAAATCGAATCGCATGCAGCGGGCCAGGTATCCGGTGAACCTGGATCCTGGTCTGGTAGAGAAGGAATCCAGAAAGCGAGGTAGCTTATCCAGGAATTGAAGCAAGAAGTCCTGGCACAGATCTGGATCGTTGTTTAGCTTTCTGGAATAGTTCATCATCCAGAGAAAGGATTCTGAAACAAAGGAGTCTGTGTGCCCATGGCTGACGTACCGTAAGTAGGCCTCTTCCAGGTCGGGCTTTCTGGTGTAGAACGATGTTGACTCCATACTCGGTTAATGTTTTTGCCGGGCAGGTCGTTCCAGTAATTCACAGGGCCAGGCCGTAATCTCTGTCCAAAAAAGTCTTTCTTTTTCGGATTTTGTTGTTCACTTGACAGCATGCGAAATCAGCAGGAGCCAACTCGCTTTCGCAAGATGGAAGCCACCGGAAATGACTATGTCTATTTCGGTCCGTACCTGGGTTCCACCGGGAATTTCGATATAACTCGAACGGATTCCATTCTACAGTGGTTAACGGAAAGCACCATTCGTAGAATCAGCGATCGGCACTTTGGCGTGGGAGGCGATGGAGTGGTGCTGGTGGCGCCCCCCAGGGATCCGGATGCTGCTGCAGCCAGAATGTACATGTGGAATGCAGATGGAAGTCCGTCGGCCATGTGTGGAAATGCGCTGCGCAGCGTTGCACTGTTGATTCATCTGGAAACCAGAAGATTCCATTTCTCAGTTGAGATGGGAGAGAGCATCTATGATTGTAAGCTGGAGGAGTCCGGAGAAGGTGCTTTTAAGATTTCTGTAGATATGGGGCCTCCAATTCTGGCACTGGACCTGGTGCCTTTCGCAGAGGTGCAGGGACGAGTCATTGAAAAGCCAGATCAAGCACGGATTCTACCGGCCAGAGTAGAACTGGATGCAGGGGGCATCCGCTGGTCTGGATACACTCTATCCATGGGAAATCCGCATTTTGTAGTTGATCTGGGAGAGCATAAGGCGGGGGGACTGGACGGTCTGGACTTGCGAACCATGGGGCCTGTACTGGAGCATCATTCAGCCTTTCCCGAGCGAGTCAATACCGAGTTCATAGAATGGAAGGATTCCGGTAGAATCAGGCAGCGAACCTTCGAGCGAGGATCCGGCGAAACTCTCAGTTGCGGTAGTGGTGCCTGCGCAGCTTTCATCGCTGCAAGAGCTTCCGCAGAAAAGCAGGGGCGAACGCTGACTGCACTGGAAGTGGAGCTTCGCGGAGGGGTTCTTGAGTTATCCCTTGACGAAGATAGGATTCAGATGACCGGTCCGGCTCACATAGTCTTCGAAGGTTGGATCTAAAACCGGAGATTGGATTTCTAGAGAGGCAAACCATGGGCAGGACTGTGTGCCCTGCCCATGTCAAGAGTTACCGTCCTTTGCGAACGG
>JBHIXQ010000250.1:0-295 GCA_041984705.1 Leptonemataceae bacterium
GTTCTAGAACGACGTCAGGGCAGGTGATCGCAAGCAGATTCTTGCTTTCTGCAGGCTTTGGACAGAAAGGCGGCCAGGAATAAACCTTCTACAACTGATGAATCGTCTCAGGATTGGGGCGGTTCACCTTTCTGGTCTGTCAGCTGTATTGTCGGTGGGCTTTGATGGATTGTCTCCGGGCTTCGGCCGGCTAACCTCTGGCGGATACAATCGGTTCCATTCCTGAATTTCCGGAAAGGAACCAGGGCTGCGCTTCTCCAGCATTCTGACCTTTTCCAGAAGCTTCTTAAACTCC
>JBHIXQ010000250.1:305-4703 GCA_041984705.1 Leptonemataceae bacterium
GGCGGCCTCCGGATTTTCCTGCTTTTCTATCTCAGCCATTGCCAGAGACGCAGGCACACTCTCAGGATGCTTTTTGAGAGTTGCTTCCAGTAACTCTTTTGCACGTGCAGGGTCTTCCTGCAGATGGATGCGGGCCAGAGCCGTCATCATCTCTGGATCATTTCCGTATAGGCTGCGAATCCGCTCTTCATACACGGTGAAGCTTGTTGTCGTTTCGGATTGCTGGGCGATGGATGCAGCTAGAATCAGGCCTCGGCGATCGGTAGGATCCTCTTTCAGGATCTGCAGGGTCTGGGCATAGGCCTGCTCAGAGTTTCCGTTTCTAAAAGCCTCTCTGGCCTGAATCAAAAAGTAGTCCTTGCGATTCTCCGGGGATAGATGGCGGTATCCTTTGTTCTTTTCAAGGTGCTCCATGGCCTGGTCAAAGTCTTCATCCGGCGACGGAAGCTTTTCTCCGGATTCAATTTCTGAGCCATCCGGCGCATTTCTATCGGATTTGCCCGCTTCGTCATTTGTTACATCAGTGGGGCTTTCTGCTTTTCCGGGATCTAGATCGCCAGCAGAATCCTGCTTTCCGTCGGGATTGCCGTCTTCTGCAGATTTGTCCTTTTCATTGGTAGCATTGCCGGGCTTCTTATTCGCGGTATTTCTGGCTTCGTCCGAGTTGCTCTCTTCGGGCGATTTTGGTGTCTTGCGAAGAGGCTGTGTGATACGAGCCAGATTGAGGGCAGGCAGCGATTTTTGTTCCGGACTTAAATCCTTGCGATTGATTTGTTCACGCAAAGTATTTCTGGCTGCAGCGGTTTGTCCGGACTGTTCATAGATTTTGGCCAGTTCAGAGCTAATCGCGGGATCGTCGCTATGCTTTTTGGCTTCTTCTAGAATGGATTGTGCATGGGAAAGGTTTCCTTGCTCCTTTTGAATCCTGGACAGATTCAATACAGTAGGCAATCTTTCAGGATGGTTTTCCAGAGAACGAGCAATATCCAGAAAGGCTTCATCCGTGGAGTTCGGCTGGTTGCCCGGCTTTGTTTTCTCTGTTGATGAATCCCCATTCTGCGACGAGGGCATTGAAGGCATGGACTCTGGCTCCACAGAATTCAAAAGCTTATCCAGATCCAGGGGAGGTTTATTCGCAGCCTGGTCTTGCTTGCCTTCCTCTCCATTTTCAGCATCCGGCTTTTCTCTTAGATATTCAATGGCCCGCTTGATGGCCACATTCTGCGGATCTTCAGGTTTTAGCGTTATATACTTCTCCCAGTGCAGAGCGGCTTCATCGCGATTGTCTTCTAATTTCCAGGAAACCAGGCCAAGATAAAATACCGCCGGTGGAAAATCAGGATAATGCTCCAGGGATCTTTCCAGATGGGTCCGGGCATTCTTTGCATCCTTGCGAAGATAGGCGATCTGGCCCAGGCGAAATTCAGACTTATGCTTTTCTTCACCGATCTCTGCTGCAATGCGAAAATGGTGCTCCGCTTCATCCAGTTTTCTTTGAATTAGATAGATATCTCCGGCATAGCTATGGGCCCTGGCATGCTCCGGATTTTCCTGTAATACTCTCAGGAATAATGCGAGAGACGTATTGTATCTTCGGGAAAAGAAGTGCTCTTCCGCTCGTTCAAAGAGCCGGGAGCCGGATTCCTCGCCACCGGGTGCCGATGGTGAGGATTCGCCGGTTTCTGCGGTTCTCCAGAGTCTGGCGGATTCTGGCAGCCTCAGCGGGCTGGCTTCCATGTAGTACTTGAAAGAAAGAGCGCCCGATAATAGGATGTACGAACAGAGAGATAAAGATAGAAGCCTGCCCGTCATGTAGCTAGTATCGGGTTTTTTCAGAAAAATTCAATGCCGGGTAGGGGCTTCTGGTAGATAAAATGCAGCGCCGGGTAGGGGCCGGTGCCACAGATTTCAGGAAGATTATGAGTACAACGACTGCGGTGGGGGAAAAAGATCCATTTGTTCGGCTTCCGGCCCGAATCATATTCACTCCAAGAGGATTGGATCTGGTGGGCTCATCGCCTTCAGTAAAGAAAGTTACTTCCCGGGATGGGCTTCCTAAAGAGGGGCTGGAATCGGAAAGCTACAACGCTCAAACCATCCAGAAACTTGTAATGAAATCCTGCATTGAAGAGATCAATGTAAGCCTGCCCGACCTTCTGCGAAAGCGCTTCGAGATAATCAGCACAAATAACTTAATTGTCTACGGTGTTCTCTACAAGAAGCTCACTCCTTCCCTGGCTCGCACACTGTTTGAATCCAGCGTGGTAAAGGAGTATAATAGAAAGAATCCCAAGAATTCCATTGTAGATTTGAACCATATCTCACCTCAAAAGGTCGAAGCGCTGCAGCAAAACAATCCAGAACTGATTGAAGGAATGAAGCGCAATCTAAGGGAGATTATCACAGAAAAAATCCTGGGTGCCACTTCCCTGAGCGAAGAGGATCAACAGGCCCGGGTTCGAGCCCTGCCTCGCTTTCTGGATCGAGTGGATCCCAGAATCTGGTTTATCTTCTACGTCATTTCCCATACGGGATTCAAGTCTGCCATAGAGCGCACATTTGCATCCATGATCTTTTCCTATTTGCATCATACTCAAATCGCAACCCATTTGAGTAACCTGCTCATGGAGTTTATTCAGAACGCAGAAAAGGCTCATTTTGAACGATTGATTGTAAGACATGGACTGGCGGACCGGGGTGCCGTGGATACCTTTCTGCGAGATCCGCAGAACAGAAAGAAGGTTATTGCTCTGGCGCAGAAGACCATGCAGATGCTGGAGCTATCCTGGACAATGAATCCGGAAAGAAATACCATCGGTCAGCAATACAGAATTCTAATTTCTATTTCCAACTACGGCCTTATTGATGAGCGATTGTCCCAGCAACTGGCCCGTAAGATGAAAACCAATACTGACGGGATCACCCTGGCATCGTTCTACGGAAGCGATGAAGAAGATGGAAAGCTCGGGGCGGGATTGGGATTGCTCTACAATTCCTATCTAGAAGACATCTGTCGTCAGGAAGGTATTCAGTACAGATGCAATATTTACCCGGAACCTAAAAGAGAAAAGACCACGGTACGAATCGATATGACCCTGTAGCGATGGGCTTCTATATCTACGCTTCTCCCACGCATCAACCTTCTATTCTTGGGCAGGATTCAGTTTGCGAAAAGGCCTGAGCTTTGAGCTTTGAGATTCAGCGATCAGAGACCCTTAACTGGCTGCAGGATGCCGATTCCCTGAAGTACATCGATATTCAGAATCGCCAGACTTACGATGGTACCAATCACTACCGTGATAGCCCCAATCAGCAGGGTCAAAAATACGGTATTGCTCAGAATGCGAAATCCCAGGAAAGCCGGAGGAGCCAGCATGGTCTTTTCCTCTCCAGCCATGGCCGAAACCTTACTATAACTATATAAATAGAAGATTCCCAGGGCGATGAGAGCTGCGATGAGCAGGATCCCGAAATAACCTGGAAAGGAGAGCTGCAGCTTGTAAAGAGGGAGTAGCAATAGATTACTTATGAGCGCGCCGGTAAGGGTAATCCAGACCAGTTGAATGGCTACCGTGAACCCTCCGGAAATTCTCTGCTTCTGTGCAGTGCCCCGCTTCTGCAAAAAGTCCAGGAAAGAGCGACCACCGGAAACAGGGTCCAGCCGCATCTTCTGATAAAGAAACATACTAATCCCCAGGGCCAGAAGTATGGTTTCTGGAATTACATTATTATAAAGAGTAACTGTAAAGTTGGTGCTCAGGGCTTTGCTACGGGCCACCAGCAAAATGGCCAGGAGGATAGCGATGGAGGGGCCCAGAATGACCTGAAGCATGGGTCTGTAAAACCAGTATCCCCTGGCCCCTGCCAGAAAGCAAAATACCAGAAGGGCGCACCAGAAAGCGCTCACAGCCAGATAGAATCGGTCCGCTACAGCAGAACGCTCCACGGCGCGAAACACCTCGGAAGGACGGGCATCGCTTTCCAGAAGCGGATCGCTCATCACCGAAAGAAATCGGGACTCCATCACCAGTCTTCCCAGCAATCCACTTTCGAATGCCACACCCGGTTCCTCGGATAGCGGGGCGGTGGGACCCGGTTCGTAGTAGGCAGGTCGGCCGGTAATGAAGGAAAGGAAATATATGAAAAACGGAATCAGAAGCAGGGCCGATTTCTGGAACATGGATTGCACCCTGGAATCGGGCCTTTTTGTGTCAGTGATTTTTCGATTTTTCA
Source organism: Leptonemataceae bacterium (assembly GCA_041984705.1). Taxonomy (GTDB): domain Bacteria; phylum Spirochaetota; class Leptospiria; order Leptospirales; family Leptonemataceae; genus UBA3465. The sequence goes on from JBHIXQ010000250.1 coordinate 4,539, forward strand.
GTGCATGCTCTGAGCGCCGGTCTTCCTCTGGATTCTGAACTCAAACAGCAGGAGGTCGTCGGAAGTAAAAGCCTCCTTGACTCCCGGTCTTGCCGTCGGACTTTGCCAATCTGTGTTTCGCTCCCGATTCAGTCTGGAACTTTTTATTGCCGCACGGTATCTACG
>JBHIXQ010000251.1:0-4702 GCA_041984705.1 Leptonemataceae bacterium
TCGATGTACGGGCAATGCTTTGAGTATGCTGAGAGATGAGTACCCTGTGCCAAAGTCGTCGATAGCAAATTCAATGCCTGCCTGGCCCATCTCTCGAAGCATCTTATCTACAAAATCTACATCATGGAAGATTGTGCTTTCTGTGATTTCCAGCTCCAGTCGCCTGGCAGGTACGGTACTTTTTTCAATCAACGAAAGCAGGGTTCCCACCAGATTCTCCTGAGTAAACTGCAGAGGGGAAAGGTTTACAAAGTTCTCTGGTAGCGCGCTTTTTTTGAGATCCTGCAGAACCGTATTCAGTACATATTCGCCCAGTTTGATTATGGCGCCGCTGGCTTCTGCGATGGGAATAAATATGGCTGGCGATATCTCTCCAAATCGAGGATGCTTCCATCGCACGAGAGCTTCTGCGCCAACCATTCGCATGGAACGCAAATCGTACTGAGGCTGATAGGCGCAGTATATCTCTCCTCTTTCATGGGCTTCGAACAGATCTCTTTTTAGCTCCAGCCTGCGCAGCACCTCTGTGCTTCGCAGCTCTCCGAAGGTTCGGTGTTCACTCCCTGCATTTTTAGCATCCGCCAGAGCCAGGGATGCATGACGATAGAGTTCATCTGCATCGCTTCCCTCTTCCGGAAACGTACAGGCTCCCATGCGAAGTTCCAGATTGATTCGATGCCCTTCCAGAACCAGAGGTGTCTTCCAGGCCTGCAATACCAACTGCAGCAAATGATCCAACGACGAAGCTTCGCTAATAATGGCGAATTGCTTGCCCCCTACCCGCGACAGAAGGGTTTTCTCCGGGAGAATCTGTTCCAGTCTTCGAGCAGCGTTAATCAAAACTCGATCCGCAACCTCTCGTCCCCAGGAATCGTTGAGTTGCCCCAGGTTTTTGAGATCCACTAGAATCAGATGAAACTCGGTCTGGGAATAGGTTCTTCGGGCCATGCTTGTCATCATGAATCTTCGGTTGGGCAACTCGGTAAGAAGATCATGATTCGCATTGAAGGCAGCGGCTCTTGCCAGTCTGTCCAGCAGACTTCTTCGCCTGTTCTGACCAATAATGAGAAGAGTAATACTCAGATAGGTCATAAAAGCGATAGCGGCCATGAAACCAAAGGGAGCGACTTCGGGTATAGGACGCAGAATAGGATAATTCAGCTTATGAATTCCCCAGAGGATGGCTGCGCTGCAGGCAAAGCCATAACCTGTACCGGGATGTTTTTTCATCAATAGCCAGAAAAGCCTTGCACTAAAAAAAAGCGAAGCGGCCGCAAATAGGTATACCGGTGTGCTTCGCCAGAGAAAATCCGGACGGATGTAAGTAGTAAAATAAAGCCAGCTACTGGAAATCAGCACCACCAGCACGATTGTGTATCTCGATAGGCGAAAGCCGATGAGTCTAGTGGCCCCGAAAAAGATGAGATACATGGCCAGGCTATGAGCCAGCTCCCCCAGCAATTGTGATAGCGGACCACCGATGATTGGTTCCAGCATCCAGACCAGGTATCGTAGAGATACCATGGCAATGCCAGATGCCCAGTAGCGAACAAAGGAAATTCTACTGGCCTTCAACGAGGCCTGCCAGAGGCCCAGTGAGAGTACCATCGATACAACGAAAGCACCCTGGATCGCTGTCTGGATGGAAAATCCCATGAGCTTTCTGAGTTCAGGTCCTTAATCGGACTCAGTCAAGGGATTTCCCTTTCAGGCCATGACATTTCCCCAAAAAGTCCAAGGTTCTATACGTATAACTTAAGACAGATCAAGCGACTCATTGGATAGTAATGCATACTTTACCAAAATGCGATCCACCTTTCAGGTATTCAAAGGCCTTCACAGAATCTTCAAAGGAGAAAACCTTATCCACTGCTGGTTTGATACTGTGTACATCTACAGCCCGATTCATATTCTGGAATGCTCTTCGGCTACCTACCACCACTCCCTGGATTCGAATATCCTGCATCAGTACGGGAGTCAGATCCAGGGGCGCCTCCTTTCCTGCCAGTACACCGATCAAATAGATGGATCCGCCGGGACGAACACTGCGTATGGATTTTTCCAGGGTACCCACTCCACCCACTTCTACAATGTGATCCACACCCTGACCACCGGTTAATTTGAATACTTCCCGGTCCCAGTTGGGGCTGCTGCGATAGTTGATGAGATGGTGAGCGCCCATCTCTTTTGCTTTTTGTAGCTTATCATCGCTACCAGAGGTTACTATGATTTCAGCGCCCAGGATCTTTCCGAATTGAAGGGCAAAAATGCTCACTCCGCCGGTACCCAGAATAAGAAGTTTTTCCCCTGGTCGCACCGGGCCGCGCTCCACCAGAGCGCTCCAGGCAGTAAGGCCGGCGCAAGGCAAAGCCGCCGCCTGCTCATCGCTAAGATGTTCGGGAACCTCAACGACATCCGCCTCGGGCACAACCATGAATTGCTGGAGCGTGCCGTTCAGAGGACCGCCATGAGTGCGCTTCAACATTTCTCGAAAGGGAGGACCGTCATGCCAGGTGCGAGCAAATATGGGACTGACGCGAGTTCCGGACTTCGTGGAGCATCCCTCGCCTGCACTTTCCACAATGCCCACTCCATCGGAACAGGGTACCAGAGGCATTTTTAGTCTGGGGTTGTAATTCCCGGTAACCATGAGCAGATCCCGGTAATTCAAAGAAGCAGCCTTCATGCGAATTAGCAGCTCTCCGGGTCCCGGCTCCGGTATGGGCAGCTCTTCCAGCTTGAGTTGATCGAGACCAAAGGAATGAAATATATGCGCTTTCTGTGTTGCACTCATTGATTGAACCTGATGATTGGTTTTGTGGATTCAGAGAAACTCTTTCCCGAACCAGAACGGTATCTCTATTGTGATGGCGCAAGTAAAGGAAATCCCGGACCGGCATCCATCGGTGCTGTTGTCTATGGAAAGGATCCGGAAACCGACCCCGATACAACAGAGCTTATACAGATAAGCCGGGCCATCGGAAGCACAACAAACAATGTGGCCGAATATAGATCCCTCATTGAGGGTTTGAAGGCCCTTCAAAAAAGCCTGGGGGAAGAATTCAAAGAAACTAGAATCCAGGTTCGAATGGACTCCCAGCTTGTGATCAGACAGATTGAAGGGCAATACAAGGTAAAAAATGAAAACCTGAAGCCTCTGCACAAAGAGGCATTGTCTGTTTTAAAAGCAGCCAGCCATTTTCAGGTGCAGCATATTCCCAGAGAGAAGAACAAGCGTGCCGATGCCCTTGCAAATGAAGCATTGAAATAGCTACTATTTACCTTTTCTCGTTCATACCACATTCATTGATGCACCGCACCTTCTTGTGCAGTGCATTAATCAGTAATTCCGGGTTCGGCAAGGAATAAAATCGTTTTTTATTTGACTACCCTATATATGAAATCGCATACTCGCGCTCAAATTCGGCTTCTCGCTGAAAATATCGGAGGATTGCAACTTTCATGAAGTATCGCAATAAATTGCTTGCTGTAGCGTTCACAACTGTGTTCGCCAGCAGTGTTCATGCTGAAAGCTACCTGGGGCTGGGAGCAGGTCTACAATTTGACCTGGGTCAGCTCACTAATACTATCGTTCTGGACGGTCTGGAGAGCTCCATTGGAACTGCCGACCTGACTGGTGTACAGCGTCTGCAAGGATGCCCTACAACCGCTTGCCAGACTGAAGTTCGAGGCAACAATCAGGATCTGATCATCTCTGAAAGGAACCTGGATGCTCTGGACAAATCAACTGGCGACATGCTGTTCGACAACGAGTTGAACGGTGGTATGACCGGTCTGCAGCTAACGGCATTCTATGAGTCAGAAGGAGATAACACCTTCTGGAGACTTGGTGTACAATACACTTTTAAACTGACCGGTGGTCATACTACTTCCAGACTGCTTGGATTCAAGTGGCTGAACCAGAAGTGGGACTACTACGCCTGGCAAATTCCTTTCTACTATGGCTTCAAAACAGGAATCGGTGAATCCGCTTCTGTTTACGCCGGTGGTGGTGTTCACTACTACAAAGGTGGATGGAACGTAGGTGGTTACATCCTGGGTGATGTTCCTACTTATCTGCTGGGAACAGCAACCGGTCCTCACACCGTTCGTGATGCCAGCACAGGCGCACTGAAAGGTGGTAACGTAATTGGTGAAGCTGTACGCTTCCGTGTATCTGGCTGGGGATTCAACTTCCTGATCGGTGTTGAAAAGAAACTGGCTAGCGGAAACAAACTGTTCTTCGAAATCGATCGCGCTTACTCCGGTGGAATCGACAACGCTCGTGCAGAAAGCCAGGCAGGCCAACAGGGTCTGGCTCCTTTCCCTTCCTATCCGATTGCAATCGGTGGTTGGAGCTATCGATTCGGCTACAAAGTAGCTATGTAATAACTCGTCTGGCTGTGCTCAACGCTCAGCAACGAGAAAGCCGGGTTTTCCGGCAAAAGGCCGCCTCAGGGCGGCCTTTTTTTTGCTCCAGGCCACGAGGGGCTCAATTCCACAAATATAAGCCCCGGCCCATGTTTGAAGTCTGCTCTGGATTAGCCCGTGGATCTCTCATCAACAGCGGCAAATACCTCCGGTGAATCTGCTCGATCCATGTACTGCTTTAGATCCGGATCTATTTTTGCATTCTCTTGAAGCTTCTGGTTCTGCTGAAAGATATCTGTAAGACATACAATTTGATGTACGGGATGGCTCT
>JBHIXQ010000252.1:0-294 GCA_041984705.1 Leptonemataceae bacterium
TAACTGAAGCTTTCGGACAGAGTCGTGGATTTCTGGCAACACTGCGGTTAGCTTTTGGCCCTGCACATCTTCGCGTATGCAGCGAAAGAGGCTGGTTGCGGCATCGTTTAGATCCTGCAAATAGAGCTCCCCATTGAGAACCAGGGTGGGCTGGGGAGAATGATAAAAACTGAAGTTCAGGAATTCATTTCTATCGAATTCACCGGAGATTTCATCTTCCTCGGGTGCCATTATGCTATCAACTAATCCCCCTGTATCAGCGTGTCCAGCAAATGTAGAGCGGTGATGCTCAAT
>JBHIXQ010000252.1:319-4690 GCA_041984705.1 Leptonemataceae bacterium
GCAGCGAAAGAAAAAGGTCAAAGGCGGTTTCTTGAAATATCTGGAGTATGCTCTGGTTCGCGCAGTTATCTTCTTTTTGATGCTCCTTCCCTTTCGATTTAGAGTCTGGTTTATGGAAAGACTCACTCTCATTATGGGAGCCCTTTCCGGTAATATAAAGGATCGAGTGTACGGCAATATCTCGGCCAGTTTTCCGGATCGAAAGCCCCATGAAGTGAAGGCCATTGTGAAGGAGAATCTGAAGATTCTGGCTCGTATGACCTGCGAGTTCTATCAGGAACCACGGATGAAACGAGACTTCATCGATCAATGGATTGTCCAGGAACCGGATGCAGATACCCATCGTGCTCTGACCAGGGATGGTGGAATTCTTGTGCTGGGGCATCTGGGCTCCTGGGAATGGAAGGGAGTTTCCATTACCAGGGTGACCGAGAAGGAATTGTATGTATTTGCAAAGCGGCAGAGCAATCCCTGGGCCAATGCCTGGATAGAAAGGATTCGCGGTTCCCAGAACATCAAGCTGGTGTACACGGATGAAAGTCCACGGGTTACCTTTCGCCTGTTGAAAAACAAAGCCATTGTTGCATTCATTTCGGACCAGGACGCCGGCAAAGAAGGGCCCTTTTTTCCTTTTATGGGACGACTGGCTTCTACCTTTCAGGGCCCGGCCCTATTTGCACGTAAGACAGAGGCGCCGGTGATATTCTGTTATTCCTACCATGATCAGCAGGGCAGGCTCCATTTCAAAATGGAACCTTTTGAAAGACCGGATCTGGATCCATCCGTGGATCCGGCGGAATGGGACCGGCATTTTACCTATCAATGGGTAAAAAGATTGGAACAGAAAGTAATGGAACATCCTGGAGATTATTACTGGCTACGTAAGCGATGGCGTTCAAGGCCAGAGAATCCAGAGGAGGTGATTCGCTTCTGGACGGAATGGGAAAGTCGCAATGGCTATCCTTTGAGTTTTCCGGAGGGAAAGGAATACCTGCGAACCGGAGCCTGAGTTAGAGCACGAGTAAATTCCGATGCTCCATGCCCCATGACCCTGAGGCTCAGCCGGGCGGCCAGGCAGACAAAGAACAGGGGCACACACATCATAGGGGGCCGGGGAAGCAAAAGGCCCATGGCGGCACGTGCCTGGCCCATGCGGGCCGATGAGAAGCGCATGAGCTAAAGAAAGATGTTATGTTTTCCCTTGCCTGGTCTCAGATGCCCGCCGAGCATCGGTACGCTGGAGCCGGCAATGCGAATACCCTTCAATGTTTCTTTTTCGATCTGCATTTGCATCTCAATCAAGGATGGTCTTCCCATATCATATCCCTGATGAATCTGCCAGTTCCATCTAGATTCGCTTATTTCAGATTTAAACTTGCGAAACAGATAGCCTGCCAGGGCCGCCGCAGCACCTCCGGTGGCAGGATCTTCGGATATACCCAGTCTGGGTGCAAACATTCTGGAATGAATGTTTGTACCCTCTACAACGAAAGGCATGATTTCCGGGGCCCAGTAATTGATTAGATGTTCTTCAAATAGACGAAGATCCAGTCTGCATCGGCTCAGGGCTTCTTTACTTGCCAGCTCAACAAACAGGAAAGGGGCACCGCAACTGTAGGCTTCCGGGTCTTGTGAAATTAGATCTGCTAACTCCACGCTCAGACATTGTGCCAGCAGTTCTTTTTCCGGGGCCGGTGGGCCTGCTTGCGGCATGGAGGGCACCTGAAAGCTAGCCTTCCAAAGTGAACCTTCCTTGTGAGCATCTATAGAAGCAATACCAACATTTAGTCTGGCTTGAAACGAAAAATCTTTTGCGTCCTGTCTGGCAGCCAGGGCACAGGCTGTACCCACTACAGGATGACCTGCAAAATCCAGCTCCCTTGCTGGAGTAAATATGCGAAATCGATATTGATGGCTGGCATCGTCACCGGACAGGACGAAAACTGTTTCCGATAGATTCATCTCCCGGGCTATGCTCTGGTAAAGGTTTTCCGGGATGCGCTCTGCCTCTGGAAACACAGCCAGAGGATTGCCCCCGAATGGTAAGGTAGTAAATACATCCAGGGTTTCAAAACTATACATATCTTCCTCGTTCATCTGGTTGGGCTGTCAAAAGTATGAAGACCTCAATTGCGGAAATACTCATACTATCTTATTACAGGGTAAAGCAGATTCGGTTTAAAAAAGGAATTGCGGCTTTATGGGCGGAGGATAGTCTGATCGAGTTTCCGGCATGCTTTCGAAACGTTTTCGATATATTTCCTTGCTTCTGCCTGCACTCTTCTTTGTTGCCTGCGGACGAGATCTGCCCACGGAAGAGGATCAATTATTGCCTGGAGATGGTGTTCGCGTGGAGACCACCTGGGAATATCGCTGGGGAGAGTCTCCCAGAGATGAGAACGGTAGGTTTCAATATTTGCAACCTTACGAAGCCACTGAATCTACGGCAACCAGCGGTCCGGAATCCGGGGATATCTCGGCAGATTCCAGGGGCGGCGCCCATGGGGCTCATCCCGGCCAGGCCCTGGACCCTGGAGAGGAAGGTAGCAGTGGCTGGAGTCCTCTTCCCTTTCCGGAGCAGCCTCCCGGCCGGGCGGATCATAAGATTGTATGGCAAAGAGTGGCGTTGCCGGATGGGCAATGGAGAGATCCGGCGCTGTACATTTACAGTGTAGATCTGGTTTTTGAAGCCTATATTGATGGGGAACTGATCTATAAGTTTGGTAACCTGAATGTAAAGAGTCCCAGATTTGAAGGATGGCCCTTTCATATTATTCCTCTTCCTCAGGATTTGCAGGGGAAGTATCTATATCTTCGCGTCTATTCGGACTACCCGGATATTGGAATCTATCACAGTGTAGTACTGGACGATAGGGCAGATCTCATCGAATGGCTTCTTCTTTCTAACGTAGAGCTTCTGGCCTTTGCCGGTGCGCTTCTGGTAATCGGTGCATTCTCCTTTTTACATTTTTTGCGTACACGGGAGAGCTGGACTCATCTGGCTTTTTCTCTGGTATGTCTAACGGAAGGATATCGCGCTCTTGCGGATTCACTTTATCCTCAGTATGTCTATGGAAACATGCTTATCTGGCACTATACCAGCTGGGTGGCGCTTTTCATTTTTATACCGTCTATTCTGGCTTTCTTTAGAAGTATCTATACCGGTTCTGAGCGGTTGATCATGACTTACCTCTTTCGCACTCAGATCCTGGTTTCTGCAATATACCTGGTTTACATGTCCTTTGATTTGATCGGTGTAATGGTTTCGATCCCATTTCGCCTCTTTGCATTGTTGTTCATAATAGTTATTGCCTATCTGGAAGTGCGTAGAGCTCTTCGTGGCAACATTGATGCCAGAATCATTCTGGCTGGATTTTCCATCTATGGCATCAATGCGGCGCTGGTTATGTTTATGGATATGGGATTGCTGCCGGATCTGAGGCTCAATACTCATTACAGTTTATTCGCATTTGTATGTGCACTGGGCCTGGTGGTGATTCGCCGATATGGACTCATGCGAGAGGAGAACGTTCGCTACGCCCTGGTAAACGAAGAACTGGAGACTGCTCGAAGACTTCATCAATCCCTTTTGCCTGCGGACCCTCCGGAAATCGATGGGCTGGATCTTTCCGTGGCCTATATCTCTCAGGCAAGCCTGGGTGGGGATTATTATGACTTTATTCGCATTGATAGCACCCAGGTGGGAATCATGATTGCAGACGTTTCAGGGCATGGCTTACCCGCTGCGCTGGGTGTATCCATGGCCAAGATTGCTTTTTCCGAGCATACCAGCCTGGCAGATAGGCCGGAGCGGTTGCTTGAGCTGACCCGGGTTTCTCTCGTAGATAAGCTGCAGCGCCAGTTTATGACCGCCGGTGCGCTCTATGTAGACACAGAACAGGGCATATTCAGGTATGCTTCCGCAGGACATCCACCTCTGGCTTTCGTTTCTGCAAATCGTGAGCAGGTGGAATGGATCCGTCCTCGCGGTCATCTGATGGCTGCGCTTCCCTTTAGAGGGTATCGCATGGAGGAACGACCATTTATGCCGGGGGATCGAATTGTTCTCTATACCGATGGATTGAGCGAATGCAGAAATCCTGAAGGCGAATTCTACAATGCCAGGAGAATGGCGGAGGCATTGAAGGAAGCCCCGGCAGGAGCAGAAGCATGCAGTCATTATTTATTGCACGATATGTCTCAGTGGGCTCGTAGTTCTGTATTCGAGGATGATGTGGCCATTGTAGTGGTAGAGCGAAAGGCTGCTTGAGTTATTTTCATGTTTGTAGAGCGGACCAGAATTATCGCTGATAAAGCGACCGCGGGAATCTCTCTTATGGATCGCCGGTAAGTTGCATCAGCAGGACTTTA
>JBHIXQ010000253.1:0-4682 GCA_041984705.1 Leptonemataceae bacterium
CATAAAATCCTGTATTCCGTTCTTGCGCAGCAGGTTGGCCACTCTATCTACTCCGTGGCCTTTGGCGATGGCACTCAAATTCAGATTCAAATCTGTAGTTCGCACCAGGGAGCATCCATGAATTTCCGCATCGTCGCTGGTTTCCTGACGGCTAAGCTTCAAAGAATCCTGCCGAAGTTCAGAATCCTCATGAACTCTGGAATCTCCTGGCTCCGTATCAGCGGTACTGTCCGATGCATCGCTCGAATCTTCTCTGGCATCATCGCCTACTGTATTGTTTCTGCCTGGAATATTTTGACCCGGGTCTTTTTCGTGATTTCGAAATGCCAGGGTATCCGATTCATAGTCGTTTCCGGAAACTCCGGGCAGGTAGCGAATTTGAAGCTTATCAAATCCGATTTGCTTCTTTGCCTGGCTCACTTCCTGATCGGTGGGACCCCGGGTTTGCTCCGATGGCCCAAATCCCCATAGATCAATAAGTCTGCCAATGGTTGGATCGAACTCACCGTCGCTGGCCTGCCAGACTAAAGAAGATTTATAAAGCACCAGGCAGAAATCGGAACTGATTTCGGTGGTCTGACCCACAGGATGAGAGTTGATTTTATAGAGTTCATCCTGCTGCCAGCTGGAGAATCGAAAATCAACTATATGAAGTAGTTCATCTATCTGATCTTTTAACGCTGCCACGTCCAGGTCCCGGGGCACATGACGCAGTTTGATGCTGTAACTGGTGCCCATGGTGCTTCCCTGGATTGTAGTATCCTCGTTGGCCCGGCAACTGAGCGAAAGGAGCGAACCGACCAGCAGGGAAACTATCAGAATGCTCCAGACACTTCTTCTTAAGCCTGGTCCGGTAGATGTCGCTGTGCCACCGAAGATACCGGACCTGGAAGTTTGATTTGATGAGAATAATGGGATGTAATTCATTTTCGCGCCCTTCTAAAATGAGAAAGCCGAAGGAATACCTCCGGCTTCTCAGGTCTTGCATCTTGATCTCAGGCTTTGCTATCAGTTGCCAAAGTCATCAAATGCGATCATTTCTTTTTCCACTCCCAGATCGTAGAGCATCTTCTGTACGGCAGAGAGCATCAATGGAGGCCCGCACAGGTAGTATTCGATTTCGCTGGGGTCTTCATGTTTGTCCAGATACTCTCTTAACACCACCTCATGAATGAATCCTGTAGGACCTTCATAATTGTCTTCCGGAAGCGGATCAGAAAGAGCCAGATGAAAGGAGAAGTTCGGGAACTGCTTTTCAATCTCTCTGAAGTGCTCTTCATAGAATACTTCGCGCAGACTTCTTGCACCGTACCAGTAAGATACCTTGCGTCCGGTTTTCAGGGTATGGAATAGATGGAAGATGTGGCTTCGCAGAGGAGCCATACCGGCACCACCACCGATGTACACCATTTCCCGGTCTGTTTCTTTGATAAAGAATTCTCCATAAGGACCACTTACATCTACCTCATCCCCTGGCTTCAGGTTAAAGATGTAGCTGGAGGCGATTCCCGGAGGAACATCTTTGTTTGGCGGAGGAGTGGCAATTCGCACATTGAGCATTACAATGTTTCCTTCTGCCGGATGGTTCGCCATGGAATAAGCACGGAAAATCTCCTCGTCATTGGAGGCATTGTATCTCCATAGATTGAATTTATCCCAGTCCTCGTGGTATTCCTTCTCAACATCGAACTCTTTGAAGTTCAAATGATAGGGAGGAATGTAGATCTGAATATATCCACCGGCATCAAAGTCCATTTCCGAGCCAGGCTCGATTTCCAGCACCAGCTCTTTGATGAATGTCGCAACGTTGTTGTTGCTTCGAACTTTGGTTTTGAATTTCTGAATGCTGAAGATTTCGTCTGGAACGTGGATCTTCATATCATTCTTTACCTTCACCTGACAGGAAAGCCTCCATTGCTCCTTGATTTCCTTTCTGGAGAAATGGCCTTCTTCCGTGGGCAGAATATCTCCGCCACCTTCGGTGATCTGGCAACGACACATGGCGCAGGTTCCACCACCGCCGCAAGCTGAAGGAAGATAGATGCCTGCTTCGCTCAGTGCGCTCAGCAGGTTGCTTCCGGCAGCAACATCTATACTCTTTTCATCGTTATCGTTGATGTTGATGTGGACATTGCCCTGGGCCACAAGCTTGCGTTCCAGAACTGTAATGATGGCCACCAGTCCAATGATGACGGCGGTAAAGACCGCAGCGCTTAATCCAATAATCAGTAAATTTTCCATGCTATAGTCCGTACCCTATCAAAGGTTGATTCCCACGAAACACATAAAGCCAATGGCCATTAGCCCGGTGAGAATCATGGTCATTCCAAGGCCCCGTAATCCGTGGGGGACATTGGAGTACTGAATCTTGGTTCGAATGGCTGCCATGGCAACAATGGCCAGCATCCATCCAATTCCACTGGAAAAACCAAAAACTGTACTTTCTACAAAGCCGTATCCTTTGGTTCCCATAAACAGAGAAGTTCCCAGGATGGCACAGTTTACAGCGATCAATGGCAAAAAGATCCCCAGGTTTGCGTAAAGAGTAGGGGATACCTTATCGATGATCATCTCTACCAGTTGCACCAGGGCTGCAATTGTGGAGATGTACAGAATAAACTGTAAGAAGCTCAAATCGATAGTGGGCATGCCGGCCCAGGCCAGGGCACCATCTGCCAGTAAATAGTTGTTAATGAGCCAGTTAATGGGAGCGGTAATTCCGTTTACGAATACTACGGCAAAGCCAAGTCCCACTGCTGTGGATACTTTCTTGGATACCGCCAGAAAAGAACACATCCCCAGGAAGTAGGCCAGAAGGATGTTTTCTACAAATATTGCTTTGGTCGCTATGCTAATCAGGTCTGCCATTGTTTTCTCCTATCGATTCGCCTCATACTTTCCTGAGACGCTGCGTTGAACCCAGATCAATAGACCCAGAATCAAAAACGCTCCAGGGGGCAGAATCATAAGACCGATGTTCTTATAACCCAGGTCATACATGGCTTCAGGGATTACTCGTAGTCCAAAGAAACTTCCGTTCCCCAGAACCTCTCGAAAGAGAGCCACAATTAGAAGGATAGCGGCATACCCAAAGGCGTTACCGAGTCCGTCCATTATAGAAGGTAGTGGCTTATTGGCCATGGCAAAACCTTCCGCTCGTCCAAGGATGATGCAGTTTGTAATGATCAAGCCAACAAAGACAGAGAGCTGTTTGCTCATCTCAAACATGTAGGCTTTGAGTATTTGATCCACAAGAATCACAAGGCTGGCAACAACGGCCAGCTGGACAATGATTCGAATCTTTCCGGGAATTAGGTTTCGCAGAAGAGATACGATGAGGTTCGATGAGGTCAGTACGGCTACCACAGAAAGTCCCATTACCAGGGAGGCTTGCATCTGGGTAGTAACAGCCAGAGCGGAACAGATTCCCAGTACCTGGATGGTAATGGGGTTATTGTCCCACAAAGGATCCTTGATGGCTTCTCGTTCCTGCTTTCCAAACAACGGCTGTTTGGGTCTGGCGGGAGCGGCGGTTTTAGTCTCGGTTGCTGCACTCATTGTTCTTCTCCTGCCGATTCGTTGGCGGTTGGCTCGTTACGCCTTGTCTTGAAATAGGGCTCATAGGTCTCCAGGTCTTCTTTCAGGAATTGATTGATCCCCTTACCTGTGAGTGTTGCACCACTGATACCATCCACATAGTGCTCGATTTCTTGCGGATGGGTTTGCTCGGCAGAACCCTTGGCTACCATCACGGATACCAGTTTCCCATCCTCGTCCAGGATCTTTTTGCCAATCCACTTCTTGTTGTGGTCATGCTTGGCAAGTTCAGCGCCCAATCCCGGAGTTTCAATATGCTTATAGAATCGAATACCGGCAACGGTGTTCAAATCGGTTTCCAGAGCGATGTAGCCGTACATCATTCCCCAGAGTCCATTTCCCTCTATAGGAATGATATAGTATTTGATTTCGCCTTCAGGTTTATAGAGATAAACTACCTTGATACCCCTGTCATAGGCTTCTCTGGATTTGCCGGCTTTTTTTGCCAGCAAACCGATTTTGCTGTTGTAGACTTCCAGCAGTTCAAAGGTCTTTTTCTCGGTCAGTTCGGCCTCTTTATAGCCCAATCCAAGCAGTTCCTGTTCCATTTCTGAGCGTTCTACGGGCTCATTGTTCTTATCAATCAGATGAACTTCGAATTTCTTCTCGTAAAGATCGATAATTTCGGCAGGCTTCTTCCCTTTGAGCTGGGCTTCAGTGTAACCAGCAACGCTGAGAATGTTGTGAATAATATCCAGGCGAACCTGCTGCGTCTGAGCAGGCTTCAATGCAGTGGAGGCTACAGCCAGCACTACACTGGCAAACAGACAGACTGCGATGGCGAATCCGAAGATATATAGATTACTTTGCTTCCGCACGTTGAAGCCTCCTCTTGATATTGCCCTCCACTACATAGTGGTCAATGAGCGGGGCGAATATATTCATAAACAATATGGCAAGCATCATCCCTTCCGGATACGCCGGGTTCCAGACACGAATCAGGACGCACAGTATACCAATAAGCAAACCGTAGATCCATTTGCCCATGGTTGTTTGAGCTGCGCTTACGGGGTCCGTGGTCATGAAGACCGTTCCAAACATGAATCCACCCATCACCAGATGATAGTGCGGTGGAAGCACCAGCA
>JBHIXQ010000254.1:0-4676 GCA_041984705.1 Leptonemataceae bacterium
ACGGATCCTATTTCTTTCCTAGCGGTAGCGATCCTGTAATCACTACCAGAACCGGAGCCCTGATCGAGGCCAATCGCTCTGCGCTGACAACCTGCGATACCTATGTAGTAGAACAGGTGCATACGAATCCGGCATACAATAACAAACTCTAAACCATCGAAATGTTGACTTAAGGCATGAGATGCGCTTCAAGGCCCACCCTGTCCAGAGCAGTGAGCGCCCGATGAAACCCGCTTCAAATTGACCTATTACCTATTTCAGATGGCCGATTCGAAAAGGGGCGCGCCTTCTCGCTCGCTCCAGGCCGATCAAGGACGATCAGCCCTCTTTTACAATTACATAGACGTAGCGATCCGCCGGCCGGCTTTCGCTGTCTTCTCCGCACTGGCGCAGGTTACGATACAGAACTTCAGTATTGTGAATAGAAACACCCAGGTTCTTTATGCATCGCTGGGTCTCACCGAACGGGAACGCTGCTCCTTTGTCGGCCTATAAGCCATTGCGAAAATACTATTACAAGGCGGATCATTACTGGAATGAATCCTGGGATCAGAGCGGACTAAACCCGGTGACCTGGGAGAATACAGATATTGACCCATTCTCTGCTGAGGATCGCCGCGGACTACTCTTCATTCAAACTGAAAAAGTGGTCCCTCTGGACTACCTCTACGTGGGCCACTGGACCGGCTACGAAGACCTCTAGCCCTCGAATCGCCACCATAACCCTCTTGCGCTCCTTCATGGGCCCATAACTCTGGGCCCATGAGTAGCGATTCCTCTCAGCAACCAACCTTTCAGGGCACCGATCAGTATTACCTTTCCCCTGAGCTGGGTGCCATTGTAAATATGGCCATTGCCATGGAGAAGCCTCTCCTGCTTACCGGGGAGCCTGGCACCGGAAAGACTCAGCTGGCATTTGAAATCTCTCGTAGTCTGGGTATGGACCTGGAGGTGCTACGAGCCAAGTCCACCATTCGCGGCGAAGAAGCCTGCTACGTTCAGGATACAGTGCTCAGATTGAACGATGCCCGCTTTGGTACAGAGGCCAGCGGCCGGGATGTGAATCAATTCTACGATTATGTTATCTGGGGCCCCATCGGCCGGGCCTTTCGCGCAGAAAAACGATGTGTGCTTCTTCTGGATGAAATCGATAAAACGGAGTCCGATGTCCAGGACAATCTTCTGGATGTTCTGGAGGATATGGAATTTACTATCCGCGAAGTAAACGATACTATCAAGGCAGTTCATCGCCCGGTCATTATCATTACTTCCAATGCAAAAAGAGAGCTCAGCGATCCGTTCCTTCGAAGATGCTTCGCCCATCATATTGCCTTTCCCGAGGAATCCGAGATGCGTGAAATCCTGGATCTTCATTTCGATGAGCTGGATACCCAGCTTGTAGATGTAGCTTTGAAAATATTCTATGATCTTCGCAGTCGTGGACTGGAAAAGGCACCGGCCACAGGGGAGCTCATCCACTGGATCGAGGCTTTGCAGCGATCCGGTAAAATGCCAGAAGGACTGACGGATCTTCCCTTTCCTGGTATATTGATGAAGCGAGCGGCAGATCTACAGAATTACCGGGCGGGCCGCATATAGAATATATCTGGATATTCGCTTCTGCAAGGATTGATGATTCAGGGCATCCGATGACGGGAGGCCACTCAACATCTGGATGATTGAGTTTCCGGACCATTTGTGGTCAGTAGAAGCCAGATGAGCTGCCATTGAAATTTAATGAATGAGTAATACCGATGGAAGAGCAAGAAAAGCCCCCTGTTCGCACATATGATGTTTTTCTGGCTTTCGCCTATGAACTGCGAAGGGCGGATGTTCCTGTAAGCCCGGATCAGCTTATTGAACTCTTGCGGGCTTTCAAGAAAGGCCTCGTTCAATCTATGGACGATCTTTATCTCATGGCCCGGCTTTGCTTTGTGAAAGAGGTTAAATACTTCGACATCTACGATCGTACTTTTCTCTATTTCTTCGAAGGCCTGGAGCTTCCTCCTGTGGCAGAAGGAGATCTGGATTTGCTGGAGACCAAACAGTTCCAGCAATGGCTACGCGAAGCCTGGATCAAAGGCGAATTACCCAGACATCCCTACTCCATGTCGTCCGATGAACTGATGAAGCTTTTCTGGGAACGCTTGCGCGAACAGACCGAAGCCCATCATGGAGGCAACAAGTGGATCGGCACCGGCGGAACATCGCCTTTCGGGCATTCTGGTTTTTCTGAGAATGGATTCAGAGTAATGGGACAGGCCAATCGATTCAGCGCTAAAAAGGTGATGGGCCAACGCCGGTACGTGGATTACTCGGAATCCGGAAGACTGACCAGAAAGAACTTTCATGATGCCCTGGAGCATCTCAAGCATTTGAAGCCTGCCGGAGCTCCGGATCAGCTTAATATTCCAGAAAGCATTCGAAAGACTGCAAAGAATGCAGGAGAAATAGAACTGATCTTTGAAAAAGATAAACGAGATCGGCTGGAAGTGATTCTAATGATGGATAACGGAGGAAGCTCCATGGCCCCCTATGTTCATCTGACAGCAGATCTATTCCAGCGAATGAATAAACAGCTTAAGAAGCTGGATAGCTATTATTTTCACAATACTATCTATTCCTATGTCTACTCCGATCCTCAAAGAAGTAAGCCTGTAGCGATCCGAGATATTCTTCGCAGAAATAGAGATTGCCGTGTATTCATTATCGGTGATGCCTCCATGGCGCCGGAAGAGCTGGTATCGCCCTACGGAAATATCAACTTTGGCGAAGAGGAGTACGAACCCTCCATCGAACATCTAAAACGTCTGAAAGACAGGTTTCCTGCTCTGCTCTGGCTCAATCCTATTCCCGCAGAATTCTGGCCCACCGGGTCCTTTACCTTGAAAAAGATAGCATCAATAGTGCCGATGGAAGAGATGACCCTTGGCGGCCTTGATCGCGCCGTTAAGCGGATGAATGAGATAAAACATGAAGTCCAATAGTCAGCATCGCCCAAATCTCTTTATTTCCTTTAAGTCATCTACAGCTATGGATTTTCGCAGCCATTCGGCTTCTGAGTTATTACTCTGCGAACACCAGATTTCTGATCCAGGAATCGCTGGCCCGGCGACGTGCAGACAACCTGATTACGGACAAGCTCGTCTCGTTCCAATTACCCGGGAACAGCCCAGGGCCGGCCTCCTCCACCAGCGAAAGCTAATGATTATCACTCTGGCCGGTATTCTGACCATGGCATTTCCCCTGGCGCATGGATTTCAGGCCGAAGAACCGTCAGGACCCAGTTCGACTCCAGCGAATAACGGCGAAATGGAAAAAGCCGATGGACCAGCCGCCGGAGAAACGGAGTTTCTGGATAGTTCCATAAGCTCCGATAGCACCGAAAGTTCGGAAAGCTCCCAGGGCGAAAACGGCAAAGATGCAGCGAATCAGAGTCCGGAGCAAAAAGCTCTGAATGAGCTTCAAACACAGCTCAAGGAAATGGAAGATTCGGTTGATTTTCCGGTGGGCCAGCAGAACCGATTGCTTACCGAGAATCGGGCGGCCTACGATAAACGAGATCTATCGGCTCTGGCACAATCCCTGCTATCCAGAAAGCAGCTCTATGGAATCGTGATCTGGAAAAGCAAGCATCGACTGTCTGTATTTGATCAAAGAGGAGTAGAG
Organism: Leptonemataceae bacterium; assembly: GCA_041984705.1. Taxonomy (GTDB): domain Bacteria; phylum Spirochaetota; class Leptospiria; order Leptospirales; family Leptonemataceae; genus UBA3465. Next base: position 3,670 of record JBHIXQ010000254.1, read on the forward strand.
ATTCTAACTTTCGATGCCGGTATTGGAGGCGATGCTCAAGGGGGCTTGAAACCAAAACAATTCGAATACGATGGAAGAACTCCAGAAGGCATCTACCGAATCTTTCGCTTCTACAGCCTGGATGCTCCCAAAAAGTCCGAGTCCTACAAAGAACTGGAAAGGCTGAATGGTTATTTTCTTACCGCGAAGCTGGGCTACAGCTTGTACGGAAAGCCGGGAAAGGATGCAGGCAAAAATGTATTCGGGCCTCGCTTCTATGGAATCGATTATCCGGCTGCATCCGACATCTGGCGGTACAAAATGGCTCTCAAGGAAGGCAGTGAGCCCCTGGACAAAAAGCGAAAGCTGCCAATGCGTATAGGCTCTGGAATTGCCATTCATGGAACCAACGATCCGGCCAGCGTTGGACAGACCTTCGGTAGCGGCTGTATTAGATTGAGAAATGAAGATATCGTAAAACTGGATCCGTTTATGAATAATGGTATGCCAGTTATCATTTTTCCTTGATCTATTCCCGATTCCCTTCATTATAATAGAATTCAGATTCGTGCACCGGTTGGGGCGCCGGGATCCGCAGGATTTCGTCCGCGATTGCATCGATTGAATTTACGAATGGGCTGCCATGGATTGCTTGATAGTCATAGATCCTCAGATGGACTTCGTTTCAGCGGAGGGAGCTTATGCCAGACGAGGCCATGGCACATCTAATATTCGACGGTGTCTGGGCTCCATCCATCAGGCGCTGCTGAATCAGACAAAGCACAGGATTCTCGTGTATTCCAACTACGCAGCCAATCAGTTTGGCCCTGGACTGGAACTCTGTATCCCGGGAAGTCCGGGACATCGCATCGCACTGTCAGTGGAAAATTTTGATACAGTGCTGGCCAAAACCGATCACGATGCCATGAAAAGTTCGGAGCTTCCCGCAATTCTGGAGCAGCTCAATCCTGATCGCATTTTCCTTTGCGGATTCCTTCTGGAGTATTGCGTCAGAAAGACTGCCCTAT
>JBHIXQ010000255.1:0-317 GCA_041984705.1 Leptonemataceae bacterium
TGCTGATCTCTTTTCAAAAAGCCTGCAACCAGGGGGATCTCAAGTCTTTGCTGGGACTACTTACAGAGGATGTACTGGTTCATACGGATGGTGGTGGAAAAGTTTCTGCGGCCATGCGAACAGTCTATGGAGCGGAAAACTCCAGTCGATTCTTTGCAGGGCTGGCCTCAAAATTTCCGCGTAGTTATACAGTACCGGTAAGCATCGGAGGGACATTCTCTGTGCTGCAATTTGATGAGGACGATTCCTTGAGCTCGGTAGTACAGTTTCGCATGGAAGACCATCGCATCGCCGAAGTATTTGCTGTGCGTAATCCC
>JBHIXQ010000255.1:338-4669 GCA_041984705.1 Leptonemataceae bacterium
AAAGCTTCGAACCATTCAGAGGCAGATTGATTCCAGTTTATTGCTGAGGCTTAAGATTCGAATCTATAGGCGGTTGAGCGCTCTTCTGAGATAGAACGGTGAGCAAACGTGGCCAGACGGCCAGGGAGTGACACTATTTACCGTCGATTTCGAATACTCGAGCTGACCCAGTACCGGCAATATTGAGCTTGCTCAGTTCTTCCAGAGCTTCGCCAGCTGTATCTACCGTAGAGAAGCAACCGAAGAACAGGTTCTGTAATCGGGCATCCTGGACTTCTGTGCGAAAGATGGACTGATGCAATGCTCCATCGCTGCTTACGCTTTTACACTTCAGGGTTCGCAGCTCCTGCATCTCGGGACGGCTTTCCAGGATTCCCTGAAGCTCTCTGGCCCGATCTTCGCTGAAGGTGCCCACTTTTATAATGAAAAGACCTTCTTTTTCGGCGGTCTGCTGAGGCCGGTTTGCAAAACTGTTAAGGCTCTGCTGCGGCTTCTGACCTTCCTGTGCGGCAGGAGGTTTTCCATCGGGATATTTTACCAGGGATTGCTCAAAGCTCTTGAACTGGCCAATTTTGATTCCGGAGTATAGCCCGGCAGCAAAGATGAGTAGAGCGGCTGCCACACCATAGCCCAGCAGGCGCCCGGACGCAGTTCTGCCCTGTCCGCTGGACGATGGGGATCGATCTGCGGCCGGAATGCCGGTAGGTGCCGGCGCCGGTCGGCTTTTGATCTTTCTGGAGAAGTCTACGCTTTGGAGCTCAACCATAGCTTCTGTAATTATCGGAACAGCTGGAAATCTGGAGGATAAAAAATGCTCAAGGCTGGTGAGGACGAAGTAGGATGGGTGCTGAGTAGCTGAGAGATAGTCCCCGGTTATGATTCAGGGCAAGGGCCTCGTTTGTTAAAGGCCGTGGCTCTTAATCGGTGCTTGAGAGTTTTTGTCCGATACATACTCGCATCCGGAGCGCAGTGTTGAGAGGCTCTGCAATCTACCTGGAAAAAGCCACATCATTAACTTCAATGCAGTCTTAGCTGATGCTGCCCACTTTGCACCAATCGGATTGCACTTGCCTTAAAAATCCGAAGCATTCTGAATTGCCGATGCGAAGGGTCGTCCTCTTGATTCCTCTGATGCTGAGTTTCTGTCAGCCTGGCCATGAATTCAAAGATACTGCCCGGGATCGTTCCATTTTCGTAGAGTCAGTAACGGAAGACAATACTCCTGTAAGGCCCTTCGCCATAAAATTCAGCTCAGAAGTTTCGCATAGGTACCTTGGGTTCGGGCTTTCCGTGTATGGTCAGGAAACCAGGTATCTGGACCGCATGCTTGAATTGAAACCTGCCTTTGTTCGCCTGGAGGCCGGCCCCAGCTGGGCCAGCCTGGAGCATCAGGTCCCGGAGGACCCGGCCATGCTGAAGGACCATATTGCCACTCATTTCAATGAGCAGGACCCCGGACGGTTGGAAAAGTTTAAAGAGAGTTTCGCCTTCTTTAAAGAGCATAACATTCGAGTGATTCTGATCATCTATCAGCAGCCCTATCACTGGCTGCAAAATGATTATATGAAAACATTCAAGCCGGGAGCGGAGAGGAAGCTGGTGCGTCTCTGGGTTGCTTTGCTAGAATATTTTCGTAGCCATGATATGCAGGTGGACTACGTGGAGCTGGCCAATGAACCGGAAGGTAACTGGAACGGACATATTCCTGCGAAGCGATACTTTGACATGGTAGTGGATGCCCGTAAAAGTTTCGATGCAGCCGGGTTTTCTCAAGTTCGAATCCTGGGGCCCGGGCTGTCTTCGCTGGACCTGGAAGGAATTCCCACTCGATGGATTCAATCCATGCCAACTCGGGCCGAGCGATCCATCTACGCATTTTCGCTGCATGCCTGGGATGAAGTGCTTACCGATGCCGATAACCTGAACGTAATGCGAAACGCCTGGAAATCCCCAAAAGCTGCCTTTCGAAAAATCAATCCGGAAAAGCCCGTATTTATTACCGAATATGCAAGGGAGGTTTCCCGTCGCCGGGATGCGAAATATTACAGCCCGGCCAAGAGTGCTCTATTTACAGCCTCCGATACTCATGAATTTGCCATACAGTTTGTGGCCAATACATTGATCCACATTAACCAGGGGGCCTCTGCTCCGGTGGCCTGGCGCCTTTCCGATCTAAATGGGGATCCTTCTTCCTGGGGATTGATTCGTTCTCCAGAAAGAGGAGGGAGTAGTCGGCCCGCTTTTGAGGCATTCAAGTTCTTGAATCAGCATCTGATGGAAAATGCTGGAGTCTGGAAGCCTGCCAGCCCAATACAGGATGATACTATTGCGGCTGTTCTGCTAAACAGAGAGGTTGAATTCGTATTGGCCGTCGCCAATGCCGGTGCTGATTATCGCGAGTTGGACATCGAAGTTCCGTCCGAGCATTCCGGGGACGTGCTATGGTCTCTGTTTTCAGAGAAGGTTCCAGACTGCACAGAGGAATTCTCAGATTCGAACAATAGTGAATCGACCCACAGGATTCGTATGCCTCCGTTTTCCATCGGAGTACTGAGATGGTCCGAATGAAGTTCAGCAGTCTCTACGTCATCAATCGAAACCCTGGCAGGTTCCAGCTCAGGCGAAAGGTGGTCCCAGTCTGCCTGCCTATTTTTAGAATCTGGCTTTGTATCACTGCAGCACATCTGTCTCTTGCCTGTGCGAAGGCCACCGATAATGCGAAACACACCGAAACTCTGCAGATCTCTGCACCGGTAATTCGTCTATCCGAGTCCCGGCTGGTGGATTCGGCCCGGGACTGTGATCCTGAATTATTTGGTCGGCTTCTAGCATCCGCTTCCCCTCAGACCATAAATGCGCAGGTAAAAGGAGGGGAAACCGCTCTGACCCATGCTGTCTGGTTTCGCAAATCCAGGTGCGTGGAAATGCTTATTAATGCTGGAGTGAATTTAAACACCAGAACCGATGGCCGGGAAACAGCGTTGCACTACGCTCTATATAGAGGGACTCCAGAAATTGTCTGGATGCTTCTGGAACATGGCGCAGATGTTCAGGCGGCAGAAGCAGAAAACGGATACACGGTACTTATGATTGCTGCCGGTCTGAATCGATATGATGCGCTGCGCGCCCTTCTATTTCTGGGGGCGAAGCCATTTGAGCAGGATTTTAAAGGCAGAACCGCTTTGATGCATGCGATTCGCGGCGCTCATCGCCAATCTGCGGAACTATTGATTCTTCCTTCCACTATCGATCAGAGAGACAACAGGGGAGAATCGGCCATCTATTACTCCATTCGCGCCCGGGATAAATACATTCTGGATCGATTGCTGGAAGTCGGCGCAAATCCCAACGCCAGAAATGAATATGGGGAAACTCCGCTGATGCTGGCTGCTTCTCGAGGAAATGAGGAAATGGTGCGCAGCCTTCTGAGGCATGGCGCAGATCCTGAACTTCAGGATCGCACAGGGACCTATGATGCCAATCGAATTGCCACAGCCAGCGGATTCCACTCTATCGCAGAGCTGCTAGAATCTCCTCTGGAAATATGGATGATCCGATTCTCGAACTATTTCTAAAAGATTTTCCCGGCGAATGGCTTCAGGCGAACTCTCGCACCACTCGCTCGAAAGTATCCAGTCCTTCTGCGGCGGAATCCAGGGGCAGGTTCAATGGTGGCATGATTCGGATTACCTGACCGGCAGTGCAATTCACCAGAAGCTTTTCTTCGCGGCATCGCGTTACTACATCGGGACCGTGATCTGTGAGTTCTACTCCAATATGCAGACCAATACCTCGCACATCTTTTACAATGGGGCAGGTTTCCTGGAGCAGTCTTAGTCTACGAAAGAAATAGTCCGATAGACCTTCTGCATTCTTCAGAATCTCGCGGCCCATGATGATTCTAAGATTTTCGTAAGCCGCTCGGGCCACTACATGGTTTCCCCCGAAAGTAGAACCATGCATTCCGGCCTCCAAAAGATGGGTAAAATCATCCGCCACAATCATGGCTCCAATGGGCAGTCCTGCGCCCAGGGCCTTGGCCAATGTCATGGCATCTGGCTGAATTTTATAGTGTTCGTAAGCGAAAAGTTTTGCCGTACGACCCATTCTCGGGCTCGCATGACAAAATCCTGATCCATGGGCTTGATTCCACCTTCGCCCTGTATCAATTCCATTATCATCGCACAGATTCTGCCTTCGTATTGATCAAAGGCACTTTCCAGAGCTTCAATGTCGTTGGCCGGAATATGTACCATTCCTTCCATCAAAGGCCCGAATCCTTTTCTAATCTTGTCCTGGCCGGTCATTGCCATGGCGCCGGTGGTTCTACC
>JBHIXQ010000256.1:0-4652 GCA_041984705.1 Leptonemataceae bacterium
CTACAGGTCCAGATTGGCTACCAGCTTGGCATTCTCTTCAATGAATTTTCTACGAGGCTCCACTTCATCACCCATCAGGATGCGAAATGTGTTTTCGATCTTTTCGGACTGCATTCGCTCAATGTCGATGGGATCTACCTGCAGCATGACTCGCTTCTCAGGATCCATGGTTGTTTCCCAGAGTTGCTCCGGGTTCATTTCACCCAGTCCCTTGTATCTCTGAATAACCGTTTTATCTGAATTGAATTTCTTTACCAGCTTGTCCTTGCCTTCCTCGGTGTAGGCATAATCAAACTGTTTTCCATTCTTCACCAGATACAGAGGAGGCTGTGCGATGTACAGATATCCATTGTCTACAATAGGTCTTAGCTTCTTATAGAAGAACGTAAGAATCAAGGTCCGAATATGTGCGCCGTCAACATCGGCATCGGTCATGATTATGATCTTGTGGTATCTGAGCTTATCCAGGTCGATGGATTCGTTTCCAAATCCTATACCTATGGCTGTGATCAGGGTCTTGATTTCTTCATTTTCCAGGATCTTATCGTCGCGCACGCGAAATACGTTTAGAATCTTTCCTTTCAATGGCAGGATGGCCTGGAAGTTACGGTTCCTTCCCTGTTTGGCCGATCCACCGGCGGAATCACCCTCTACAATAAATAGTTCGCAAATGGCAGGATCCTTTTCGGAGCAGTCGGCCAGCTTTCCTGGCAGACCTCCGCCTTCCAGAACACCTTTTCGTTTGGTTACCATCTCCCGGGCTTTTCTGGCCGCTTCCCGGGCCCGGCTGGAAAGAATACATTTCTCCAGAATCGGTTTTACCTCTCCTGGGTTCTCCTCGAAGAAAAGCGTCAGATGCTCGGAAACCAGTTGCTGCATGAGGCCTTTTACTTCGGCGTTCACCAGCTTTTCTTTGGTCTGCGAGTTAAACTGGGGGTCCGGAAGCTTTACGCTTATCACGGCAATCAGGCCTTCTCTTACGTCTTCGCCGCTTAAGCTCACTCCGCCGATTTTCTTTTTCAGAGCTTCATCTTTCTTTAGATATTCGTTTAGAGTTCGGGTAAGAGCGGTTCGGAAACCTTCCAGGTGGGTTCCGCCCAGATTGTTATTAATTCCATTGGTGAAGGTGAAGATGGATTCGCTCTGGCTATCGCAATAGGCCAGTGCGATTTCAGCTCTTACGTGCTCATTTCTGCCTTCGAAGTAGATGCTTTTCTTGTGAATCTTTTGCTTCTTTTCTGCCAGCTTTTCAATGAGCTCCTGGATGCCGCCTTGAAACAGGAATTCTTCTTTTTTTACCTGTTTGGCACGATGGTCTTCCAGGTAAACCTTCAGGCCCTTGTTCAAGAATGCGATTTCTTCGAAGTGCTGACGAAGGGTATTGTATTTGAATTCTGTTGTGGTAAAGATTGTAGGATCTGCTTTGAACCTTACTGTAGTTCCATGCAGCTTGGTCTTTCCGATCTTTTTCATCGGACCTTCTGGAACTCCCTGCTTGTAGCGTTGCTGCCAGATCGTTCCGTCTCGATGCACTTCTGCTTCCAGCCATTCGGAAAGTGCATTCACTACTGAGACACCCACACCGTGAAGACCTCCGGTGATTTCATAGGCATCATCTCCGAACTTTCCACCGGCATGGAGCACGGTCATCACTACTTCCAGCGTAGGCACCTTTTTTGTAGGATGTATATCCACCGGAATTCCCCGGCCATCATCAATGACCTCGATGATGTTATCCTTCAGGATCTTTACCGTGAAATGGGTTGCATAGTCCGCCATGAACTCGTCCACGCAGTTATCCACCACCTCGTAGACCATCTTGTGCAAACCGGTATGATCCTGTGTTCCGATGTACATTCCCGGACGCTTTCGGACCGCCTGTAGACCTTCCAGAACCTGGATTTTGGAGCCGCTATACTCTCCTAGCTGCTTCTTTGCTGCCGGTGTTTTCTCGGGGGATGCCTTTTTCATAGTCGTAGACATAATTTTGGAAATCCGTCCAAAAGTCATCCATTATCCAGGAGCAAAATCGCTTATAATGGGGGCAAAAGGCGGGGGGATTACAAAGGAGACGCTCAGCGGATGAAAGGAAGCTTCGCCGCTGGATGCCGGCCAGGGGCCGGTGTTTCACCAGGGCTGAAAGGAGAGATTTACCGCGAATCTGGTTCTTCGCGGTAGATCTGAAAAATCTGCAATCAGGGATTACGGAAAAGGAGAGCTTACTTGGTGTCCTGGCTTTCGATCTGAGCGGCCTTTTTCTTCTGCTTCTCTACCTGTTCTGCATACTCCACAGTATAGGGAGTCCAGGGAATTGCATTGAGCCTGGCTTCCGGAATGGGCTTGCCAGTACCTTCGCAGGTGCCATAGCTTCCATCCTCGATTTTTTCCAGAGCGCGATCAATCAGTTTGATCTTCTCGAAATCCATATCGGACAGCCGGTTCATCAGCTCATTGTTGATCACCACATCGGCGATGTCCACCAGGTCCCCTTGCTCGCTGTACATGATATTCTCATTCTCAAGCTCGATCTCATGCAGGATCTCGGCTTTGGATTTAAGCAACATCTCTTTGTACTTCGCCAGCTTCTTTTTGTCCATATATGTATTCCTTTCCTGTTCGCCACAGTATACGGAACCCGTCCCTTATCGAACAGTCCAGTACCTGCAATTTCCCGTTCCATTCTATGGACGGGAAAAACCCGTCATAAACGATGAAAGTGGCAATTCGTAAAGTTTTTTCTGGAAAAAAGATCAACGGCCAGAATTCGTTTTGGTAAGCCTCGGATCCTGGATTTTCCCGGGTTCACGGGATTTCACCGAGGCTTTCCGATGAAATCCGGGCCGAATAGACTCCAAATCCCTCGATCCGACCGCCATTCTGGCCGGCCCTTTGCAGCCAGCAGGTCTTTCCGAATCAGAAAGAATTCTTACTACCTGTCAGAAAAAAAATTGACATTTTGTGCGGCGCATTAGAGTATTGTGCAACGCACTAAATCGGGAGGATCGATATGAACAATCAGCAACTACAAGATCTGGTAAATGCCGGGATCGGACTATATAAAGCAGGTGAGGAAAACCTTCAGGGATTTCTTTCTACTCTTCAAAAATCCTTTGAGGATCTGAAAAGCAGAGGAGCTCAAGATAGCTCAGATACCGCCGCAAAACTACGCGAAAGCCTGGACCAGACCATCAAAGGCGTAAAGGATGTGTCTGAAAAAGCAGAGGGCAATCTGAAAGCTGTACTTGAAGAGGCCAAAAAGAATTACTCTCAGGTATTCGACCAGATCAAGAACTTCGTTGGCGAAGAACGCATCGCTGACCTGAACACTCGAATTAATGAGCTTTCTACCTTGATTCAAGAAAGGGCTGAAACCATTACAAAGCAGGGTGCCGGGGAAAGTAAATCCAAGTCCGCTGCGAAGCCAGCCGCCTCAACTACATCAGTCTGATTCTTTCAGACCTTTCCTTTGAAAGTAGCTCGTCTGATAAGGCGGGCTTTTCTTTTTTCCGGGTCGTTCGGCTTTTCGGGATTCATAAGCCAGGGTCCCCCTTAAATCCCCCTTCTTTCCGTCGGAAGCAGAGAGAAAGATGTTTGTACAAGCAAATAAAGGGGCAAAAAAAAGGCCAAACGACCCTCGGGCAGAAGTCTCTAGAGAAAGGTCGAAGGCATCAAGGCTCTTTCAACGGTTCAATAGTTGTAGCGGTCTCTTCGCTCTCCCGAATTCTTTCTGAGCGTTACCGTTTCGGTGTTAATGGCTGGAGGTTCCCTTACGCAGGGCAGGAAGGACCACCACTGCCTCCACGAAGGCCAGGACACCGACAAACACAGCTTCCATCAGAAGATGACCCACTCCTGTCCAATTGGAGCTGGAGGATATATACCAGATCTGGGTCAGACATTGACCGGTCCAGGCGCTATTGGCAATAATGAGCAGCACCACCAGAGGAAGTAATCCGCGAGTTGTCTTGCGATAGATTAGCGTGAGAATTCCCGAATAGCATCCATAACCCAGGTTAACCAGAGCTACATATAGAGCAAATTCTGGCGTCCAGTTATGTAACTCTGCGATAAACGGATAGATCAAAAGGGAGGCAATCCCTACAGAAAGACCTGCCAGAGAATCGAATAGAATTATTTTTCGTGGTTGCATGCGGATTACTTCCTGATGTTGAATCGGGCCTGTATTACGGATCTGCTGAGACAGTGCTCGGACTCTTCGCTAACTTCCAGCCAGGGGCATTGAATTCCAGAAAAGGAAACGTTGCAAGCATAACTACCAGCAATGTAAGGTAGACCATTTCCAGGTATAGAATGAAAAAAACACCGGAAGTACCGGATTCAACACTATTATAGATTTGAAAAACATCGGCACTGGAAAGGTCTGCCATAATCAAGATCAACGTTCCACTGTAAATTCCAGATATGCCAAATGTTATGGCAAGAAGTAGCAACCTAAACCGAAGGTAGCGGTGCAGTTCACGGAAAAAAAAACTGCAAAGCGCAATAGACATTATTAAATCTGCCATTCCCCAAAGAGGACCATAGCGAAAGAGAACTCGATCGGTTTGAATAACAAGCATGCTTTCCAGAATTCCTGCAAAGATATATGCAATCAAAGCCAGCCAGATGGCAGGATTTCTGGAACGATAGGC
>JBHIXQ010000257.1:0-4370 GCA_041984705.1 Leptonemataceae bacterium
CTGGAATAAAGCCTGAAGAACTCCTTCAAGGCATCCGGATCCTTTTCTCCGCAACGCTTCACCAGGGACTGAATCTCCCGGGCACTCATTCCTTTATTCTTTTCGATGGCCGTATTCAACTCTTTTCGCTCAACTTCGTTCGGTTTAATTGGAAGCTACACGTAGAAGCTACAACCGAACTTCCTATACCCTACAATATCGGAAAAAAATGGCTGCCTTCCAGCCCGTTGTCCAGCAACTTTCCCATTATGCAGCGCTTCTTGCATTTTTCTCTACCACTGTTTTTGATACTGGTTCTCATCGGTTGGCTCTATCCGGTGGTTGCCAGCAATCCCAGATTTGAATGGCCTTTAATCAAAGGTACCCCTCCGGATCTGCGTGGAATCACATCCACCTTTGGAGAGTCCAGAGATGACCATTTTCATGCAGGACTGGACATTGCCAGTCAGGATGAGCCGGTCCAATCCATTGCTCCGGGAAGAATTCTCTACAGCAGGCAGCAGTCCGACAATCCCTTTCGTCCCCTGCCCGGTCCTGGAAATCTCATGATTGTAGATCATGGCGAAGGATGGTGGAGCGGCTATTTTCATCTGGAAAAACTGGCTCCTTTGCGCAAGGGTAATGTAGGAAAAGATACCGTAATCGGCTTTTCCGGAAATACCGGGCGATCCGGTGGGGCGCATTTGCATTTCTTTATTAGCAAAGACTATGGAAAGGAATTCATCAATCCTCTGGAAGTGCTGCCATCAGCCACAGACAAATATGCACCAGTAGTTCAGGAATTGATATTCTTTACGGACAACGGAAAATCCAGCCTTCTACCCGGTCAGGAACATCGAATCAGACTCACCAAAGCGTATCCTGTGCATCTGAACATTCGGGATCCGGGCCTGGAACGATCCACCCGGCGAGGAGTTTATAGACTTACCTGGTTTCTAAACGGTGAAAAACAGGGCAGTCGTGACTTCAGTTCCATTCGCTCCACCGATAGCGGATGGCTTCTGGCTGGAAAACAGCCATTTGAGACTATCTTTACAGAGTGGTATTACAACGTGGGTATTCTTCCTTTTCGAAACGGGAAGAATACCATCACTGTGAAGGCAGAGGATTTCGCCGGTAATGTTTCCAGCACCGACTTTACCCTGGAAATCCAGAAGGAATACTAGGGTCGTCTGGGATTGGAAAGCAGTACCATTCCCGGGCTGAGCAGACTTCCGGATTGCTCGGCCTTTAAAGCACTAAACGAAGTATCCAGCTCCACTACTCGAAAGGCTCGGTCTGGATTGGAATCCAGAAGAAAGATCTGATCCTTCTTCACTCCGTCGCTGCTTCCCGCATGGATGTAGATTCGATCATCGTCTATCTTTACAATTTCCCCTCGCACAGGTGTCCTTCGCACAATCTCCCGGGAAATCTGATAGCTGGCTCGGTACAGAGCATCCTGCCCCGAGGCGATGGCCTTACCTTTATAGATCTCATTTCCGGTGAATCGATCGGAAAGAACATATTCGATTTCAATATGTCCGGCTCTGACGCTATAGCTTCCGCTAAGAATATATCGAATTCGATTCCTGGAATCCGATTTACGATCCAGTTCATCCAGGAATTCGAAATAAGCAGCATTAAATAGCAAAGGACGATAGTCAGATTTAATTCGATCCTGAATTCCCATTTCATCCAGTGCTCTGCGAGATTCATAGAAATCTCTTAATTTGCGGCGAACTTCGTAATCGGCTGCCAATAGCTTTCCAGGCTCATTGATAGAGTCTTCCAGGGACCTGGAAATAATTTGCTCACCGTTCCAGTGATCCGAATCCCTGGCTTCAAAATCCATTACAAGAACGACGCTGGGTCGATGGGTACTTTCACGAATCTGATAATCCAGCAGATCTTCGCGATAAGAGAGATAGTTCTCCCTGGATTGAAGGGCTCGCTCCAGTCTGTATTGCCAGAGAGGCTCCTCGGGATTCTGGTCTCTTAAAGCCACCAGGGTATCCAGATAAGACTGAAAATCCCCATTGGCCCTATGAACATCCAGAAGAAGCTTTTCTACTTCCGCATTGCCAGGAGACAATCGCATGGCCTGACGCAGATGGCTGACCATCAAACCATATCGCAGTTCCTTTTCATAGTTTCGGGCCATCTGCATATGTCTGCCGGTAAGAAAATTGCGCAGCCTGGTAGTGCCGGTATGCTCCATCCCCAGCATCTCCAGTCGATAACAGGCCAGAACATCGTCCGGCGCCGATTCACATAAGGACTGCAGCTCATCGATGGTCTTTTCCAGATAATCTGTATTTCCGGTCTTTTGATACAGCGCCTGGGAAAGATTCGCTGCAATTCGTTTCAGTTCTGTGGAGCTTCCAATCTCCCGCGCCTGCTCCAGATACTGCTGTGCATCTTCTGGATATCCTCTTTCAATATCCAACTCGATGATTCTTTGCAAGAGTGCCATGCCAGGATTATCTCGCAGAGCTGTTCGAAATGCATCTGCGGCTTCATCTTTTAGAGCGAGTCTGGTCTCCTCATCGCGAGCCGCATCTGCCTGGAGCGATAGCACAATACCACGAGTAATGGACAAACTTCTGTGCGCAGGATCCACAGCTGTAGCTTTTTCCAGATAGGCCTTTCCGGATTCAATTCTACCGGCCCTGGTTTCCAGAATAGCCATATCCTGCAAAGCCTCTCTATAGGCCGGGTTCTTTCGAAGGATCAATTGAAGATATTGCCGGGCAAGGTCCAGACGACCAGAAAGGATGCGTAGCTTCGCCAATCCGTACAGGTTCTCTGCATTTCCAGGATCTTTCTCTCTAACTTGCTGAAAGATCTGTTCTGCCTCGGCCAACTGATTCAGGCCGGTGAGCGCACGACCTTTTCCGATTTTTGCATCCAGGCTATGCGGATCTGCCTTGAGCACCTGTTCGAAATGCACCCTGGCTCTTTCAAAATCCGAAATCTCAATGGAAGCCTGTCCCGACAATAGATGCGCTCGAGTATAGGAGGGATTTTTTTCCAGAGCTTCCCTGAGCAACTGCAGGGATTCACGGTACTGACCACTCTGATACTTTTCCTGGGCCTCCGCATACAACTGAACAGAGCTACTGTAGCGAGGCTCCTCTCCGTTGCGCGAAAGCACTGGAATGGCTGCAAGCACCAGCACAGGTAACAATAGTAATGCCTTTTTCATTCGTATCTCCTGGCCGCTTACCTGCAGCCCTCATCTATCTATTCTACGCCTAAAGCTTCTGCATCGCTCACTTTGAACTTTTAAGCCTCAACAGTCTCAGAGTTACTTGATGCTATTCCTCGGCAGGAACAAAGAATCCTGCATCCCCTACGCCGGAGGTATTCTGAAAATGAACTTCTATGCGAACATCTACGTATCTATCTCTCAGAGAATCATCTGCCAGAGAATCGTAAGTAATGATATAGCGATTATCTTCATGCTTTCGAATATTCGAGTATAGATTCTTTACTTTCGTTTCATCAAAAGCCCGCAGATACTCACCGCTGGTTCGCTCCGCCAGGGATCTGTAAAGTTCCGTGAGTTCAGCATCCTGCTCAAAAGACACCACATGGATTTGAATCTGTTGAGCCCTGGCATATTGCACCAGCTTATCGATTCCATAGGGTGCAAAGGTTTCTTCCGGGAGGGCTCCGGATACTACCAGTACCAGCCCCCTGGGTCCTATTTCGCTAACAAGTTCGCTGAGTCCAAAAAATGTGGATAATCCCAGAGAGGGACGATCTCCGGTGTCCCCTTCGGACATGAGCTTGAGAATTTGCTTTCGCTCTCGTCCTTCATAGATTACCCGGCTCTGATCTCCGCTGCGAATCAGCTTGAATCGATCTACCACAGTGAGAGGGGCTATCATGGGTTCCAGGACGCTGGGAATCATTTCATCCAGTCCCTTCTTGCGCAGAATTTCGGAGTTCTCTTTTACGACTACGATGTTGGTCCTTTTCTGGAAAGGCTTCATATTGTCTGTGCGAGCTCCGCCGATTCGACGGTCATTCTCATATATGAAAATCTCTCTACGGCTAAGCCCCGGCAATGGCTGACCATCCCTGGTTTCTGCCTGGACGAAGAGCCCAACAACAGGAAACTCGTTTAGGTCCACTTTTTGAACCTTTACATTCAATCCGGAGCGCTTGTAGGCTTCCGGAGTGGTCATGAGGATTTCATGGGCTCCATAATCGGCGATGAGCAGCGAATTTCTGCTATCTGTCTTTACTGAGAATACCCTGTTCCAGTTTACCGGCTTGTCATCGAAGTCACGAATTTCAGCCAGTTCCTGTACGTCGCCGCTGGACGGATTCAGAGAAAGAACTCCACTTCTTTCATCCGCTATCCAGACCTTGCCTTCGTT
>JBHIXQ010000257.1:4419-4641 GCA_041984705.1 Leptonemataceae bacterium
ATAATGCAAACCTCTGGGCTCCTTCAGCAGGGGATGCGAAATCGTATCCAGCAGGTTGCCATCTACGTCCATTACGTAGATCGCAGAAGCTTTGCGGTCGCTTACGTATAGAATGCCTCTTCCATCGCCAGTAATCCCTGAAGGCTGCTGAAACCGGGCTTCGGAAGGACGAAGAGTCTGGAGATAATTACCTTCCAGGTCAAACTTCTGAACCCTGGAATT
>JBHIXQ010000258.1:0-4625 GCA_041984705.1 Leptonemataceae bacterium
TTCCCCATTTCTGAGAGGAATCAGGAACCAGACCATCGTTCTTGAAGCCCTGTCCGTTGAAGGTTCCGCCCAATCCACAGATTGGATGCAGAATTCCCATCAGAGGATGCTGAATTACATCGGTGATGGTGATGTTGGAACCGTAAGAGAAATAATCTACTCCGGAACGGTTGGGTGTATTGTTGTTGAATACATTCAGTCCGCTTTTGGTTAGAGAAGACAGAGCTTGAAGTGCATCCTGCTCCCCGCCACCATATACGATGCTGGTAACAACACCTAGCACTGCTCCTACGCTGGGCTTGAGCCAGTCAGGAATGATTGCATTGGTAATGTCAGCAATGGGGCTTCCGCGATGCGGAGTATTCAAAGTAGTCAATGAAGATACCTTGGAGGCCATTCCCAGATTGGAAACCATGTAACGGCTGTCCAGACCACCCTGGGAGTGGCCCAGGATATGAACTTTGGAATAGCCATTTGCTGCCATCCAGTAGTTGACCTTGTTCTTCAATTCTTGTGCGCGATACTCATTGGATTGAGTTGCGGTTTTGGTAGGCGCGTATACGGCTACCCCTTCGCTGCGGAGGTAATCATCCATACCACCCCAGTATTCTACAATGCTGATTACGCCGGGTGAATCGGAATCCCCCCATCCGAATAGTCCGTGCGATAGCACGATTGGATAGCTTCCTGCCAGTGGCTTCTCTGACGATCCTCCGCCAGCCATTAGGCCAGCAGGAACGAGAGAGAGCGCAGCAAAACAGGCCAGCTTGAACGCCAGCTTCTTCATATTCACACTCCTCCTGGGTTAGAACCCATTCTTTAAGCAACTAAGCCTTTTGCATTAGTTGCCGCTTTTGTTTATTACGCCCGAGGACGTACTCCATTATTGACACGCCCGTCAGTTGGAATCAACATTTTTTCGAACAGAATGTCAGCTTCTGGTCAAAAAAGTTTCCACAATGAATTAATCTAAAGTGAATAGTACCTGGGTACGCTCATTCTCTCGGTAGACTTTTGATCCTTTTGAAGCTGAGTCTTTAGTTCATCTACTGATCCAAACGTTAGCTCGTCCCGGAGCCGATGCAGGAAATAGACCCTCAAGGACTCACCGTACAGATCCCCCGCAAAGTCCAGAAGATTGGCTTCAATGGTCATCTGATCATTCTTGAACGTCGGGTTCTTTCCAATGTTAACCATGGCCCTATAATGCTGGCCCCCCCATTCACAAACGGCACCGTAGACTCCTTCGGATGGAATCAATTTGGTTTCGGCCACTTCCAGATTAGCTGTTGGAAACCCTATTGTCTGGCCTCGCTGGAATCCCCGGACCACTGTTCCGGTGAGAAAATAATCATGTCCCAGCAGTCGATTGGCCTCTGTAACGTTTCCTTTCTGAATTTCTCCGCGAATCCTGGAAGTGGAAATGATTTCTCCTTTGCTCTTTACAGCTTCGATGCGATCGACCTGGAAATCATATTTGCGGCTCATCAATTTAAGGAATTCATAGTCCCCTTTACGTCCTCGACCAAAGCATTGATCGTATCCGATTACGATGCTTTTGGCTCTTAACTTACCGAGCAGGATTTCCCGCAAATAGCGTAGCGCCGTCATTCGCGCCAGGTCCTTTGTGAACGGAAGAAAAACTACTACATCCAGGGAAAACTTTTGAAACAGGGCCAGCTTCTCTTCGTAGGTAAATAGCTCGGCGCCTCGAAGGGACTCTCTCTTTCCCAGAACAATATCTGGATGGGGATGGTAGGTAACCAGCACACGCGCATGTCTGGCTCCTTTACTTCTCTTTTGTACACGCTGAATGATCTTCTGGTGACCACGATGCATTCCATCGAACACTCCAAGAGTGAGACTGGCCCGATCCCAGAAAGGAAGAAAGTCTTCCAGATCCCGTACAATGTGCATTAAACCTTTCCTTCTTGCTTGAGCTTTTGCAGCACATCCTTCAATTCTTCAGCGCTGCGCTTGAAAAGTGCCACTGATTCAATATGGGAATACAGCACTTTGTTGTCTGCACCAATCAATACAACTCCTCGCTTCATACCGCCCATGAGAGAGCGAGCTCCGAACTGTTCTGCTACGCTGCAATTCAAATCTGTGAGCAATGCAAAAGGCAGGTTGTGCTTTTCCTTGAAAGCCTGGTGAGAGGAGCGATCATCTTTGCTTATCCCCACCACTTTGATACCCAGGCCCTGAAAGGCCGAGATATTGTCCCGGTAGTCGCATAGCTGAGCCGTGCAAACAGGTGTATTATCCCCGGGATAAAAAACCAGAAGCACTGGTTCGGAGCAGTCAGATAGACTGAACTCGGTGCCGTCGTCCGCCGGTAATCTGAAATCAGGCGCTGTAGATCCTTCGTTTAATGCCATGTTGGATGGGAGCTTCCCTGAACACATCTGTTCAAGCCTTTTCCTGGAGCCAGACCCCTTAATTGGTTACAACGCTGGGCTTTCAACGGGGCTCATTTTGTCCGGCCCTGTGGGCACTCTTTGTCCGGCTCTGTTACGGAGATGCAGATCTGCTTTTCATGACCCTGGAAGCCAGCGAGCAGTGCAGCACCTGCAAGGTGCCCTCGAATCAGAAACATTTCAGCAACCAGGCAGCCGGGCCCCCTAGAGAAACTGATGAGCAAAGTCCTGGGCGTTTAAGGGTGGCCCGGACAAAGAACCCTGATAGGCATCACATTCCAGTTCTTGCAGTAGATTTAGCATGTTTTCGGAATGCACTCCCTCGGCCACCAGAGGAACCTTCAGACTATGGGCCATACCAACGGTGATCTGGAACACGGATCTTTCCAGGGGATTTTCTTCCATACGATGCACTCTTTCTGCACCTATTTTAAGCAAAGACAGTGGCAGACGGTTCAGCTCCTGAAGGCTTAGATAGCCGGTACCGGGATCGCGCACAGCTACCTGCATTCCCTTGCGCTCCAGAATGTCCAGACAATGCGGATGCGTATCCACCAGAGTCCGCCATCCACGTTCTTCCATTTCCATGGCAACGTTCAGGAAGTAGGAAGGATCCAGATCGTCTCTTTCCAGGATTTGCATCATTGCGTCCGGATGCAGGCAGGCTGAACCGGAAGAAAGCAACATCATGGGCAGCGCTAAACCGGAGGTCTTCCATGACTGCATATCGGAAAGCATTCTTTCCATAGTATGATCACTGAATCGCACTGCGGCCGGGGATTCTTCGAGTACCTTCTGGAAGCGATTCGATGAAAGCAGACCTAGCTCCGGATGATTCCAGAATAGACCTACCTGAGCACCAATGCAGCTACCGGCGGAAACGGAAAGCACGGGACTGTAGCGAATGATGAACTGTTCCTTTTCCAGCCCCTGCTCCAGACCGCTATAGAGAAGCTCACGCTCCAGGGATCTCAAGTTGAGCTTCTTACTGGCGAAGCGATAACCGGCCCCGCCCTCCCCTTTCGCCCGATACATGCTCTTATCCGCGGTGCGAAGCAACTCTTCTGCCGAAGTGCCATCTTCCGGAAATATGGAAATACCAATACTGGGAGAAATACTATGGAATCTACCGTCCAGAGCTATGGGCTCTGAAAGAGAATGCACAACCTTGTCGGCAACAATAGTCACGTCCTCCAATTCTCGAATATCTTCCACCAGGATGTTGAATTCGTCACCGCCAAAACGCGAAACGGTATCCCCCTTCCTGAGGGTTCTTCGCAGACGATCTGCGGTTTCGCAAAGTAGGCGATCCCCGGCATCATGACCATAAGTATCGTTTATGCTTTTAAATTTATCCAGATCAAGAAAGAAAATGGCGAATCTCTGTCCGGACCGCCTGGCTCTGTTCAATGCCCGATCCAGTCTCTGACCAAACAGAGAGCGGTTGGGCAAATCCGTAAGCGAATCATGATGGGCCAGATAGTACAGTCGATCTTCGTATCTTTTTCTTTCTGTCAGATCTATAAAGATTCCTACGAAGTGAGAGATCTGTCCGTTATCATCCCGAATGGCGGACAGAGAGGCCCATTGTTCCTCCTCCTCTCCATTCTTTTTTCTAAGGACCAGCTCACCTTCCCATTTACCCTGCCGTTCCAGATCTCTCCAGAGATTTGAATAAAAGGACCGGGAATGCAGTGGGCTACGAAACAGCGAAACATTACGGCCCTGAAGCTCCGTGAGATCATATCCGCTAATGGCCATAAAGGCGCGATTTACAGTGGTAAGGTTTCGGCTTCGATCTGCAACAAAGACCCCCTCTACGATGCTGTCGAATACCCGGGCCAGAAGCTGAGTTTGCTCCTGCCCTTTTTTCTGATTGCGTAGATCCCTTACAAGTACCTGGATCATTCCACCGGGAAGCACGGAAATAGATAGTTCCACCGGGGTTGCAGGACCTTCCGCAGGCTTATGCTCTGTCTCAACGAAACGCACCTTTCCCCGGTCCACGGCCAGAGACTCGGTATCTACTTCGAAGGGCTCCCAGAAGAATCGACCCAGAAGTTCTGTCTTGGCCAATCCGGTAAGATCTGAAATTCGACTATTCGCTCGCTTCACAATCCCGGTCTGATCCGCGAGCAAAATTCCATCGGAAGCTAGTTCAAAGAGCAATCGATTCCTGAATTCGCTGGCAGAAAGCTCCTGCTC
>JBHIXQ010000259.1:0-4623 GCA_041984705.1 Leptonemataceae bacterium
TGCTGGCCCGCTGTGTTCAGGAGTATCCGGATGACCCTTCCATTCTGGGATTGGGAGCGTTGAGCGCCGGCTACTCGGTATCGGTTAATGTAACAGGGTTGCAGGACGCTGGGCTGGTTCTGGCCAGCGGAAATGCAAACTTGACCCTTTCTACATCCGGGACCTTTCAATTTTCGAATTCCTATCCAGCCGGAAGCAGCTACAATGTAGTAATTCAGGCTGTACCGGCCGGATACAGTTGCAACATCAGCAACGCCACTGGCACAGTTAATGCCAACGTAACCAATGTTCAGGTGGACTGCCTTAGAGCGGCTGTAATCACCCCATCCAACAATTCTGTGCTTACGTCTACGCAGCCCATTCGCATTGTCTTTTCTCGCTCCATGACCGGTTGTACGCCGGATGCAGCTGCAACTCCTGCCCCGGCGAATCTGGCCTCGGACATTTCGGCTACGAATCTACTTACCACCAACGTTGCAAACGATACCATCGAATTTACCACGGCAGGCTGGACCACCGGCAGCCTCAGATTTCTTATCCTCAATAATTGTCAGTCCGCCGATGGATCCGTCTTCATAAACTTGACCTTGAACTATCTAGTAGCATCCAACGTTGCCTACGTAGCCACTACAGGAACGGATGTGGGCGCATGTGGAACTGTTGGCACGGCATGTGCCACCATTAACTATGCCATAGGACGTCTGGTGGCAAATGGTTGCAACGGTACCATCGATTGCGCTGTGCTTGTGGCCGAAGGCCCTACTAATGGAACGGCTCCTTACTTCCGTGATACCTATAACATGGGTGGTAACGCCATCACCATGTCCGATCGCATTTCTTTGATGGGTAGCTATGCTGCCGATTTTTCCTCTCGATTCCCTCAGGCCAGAAGCTCCATCCTGGTGGGTAATGGAAGTATTTGCGGATCCAGTTCCTGCCATATTCTTGTGCCAGGTACAGTCTCCGCGGCCACATTAATCGATGGCTTCAGGATCGTTGGAGATGAAAGTGGTGCATTGAACTCCCTGGGGGTGCAGGTTAATGGCGCCATTCGCATGACCAACAATCACATCCAGGCTGGCAATGGATCTGCAAGTCGCATGGCTCTGAATCTTTCTGGCAGCGGACTGAGCATCATTAATGGTAATCGCATTGAAGTGCAGGGAAATACTGCGACTTCTGCGCGGGCTGTGGTTCTCAACTCCGGAACAGCAGATTTCTATCTCAATCAAATCCTTACGAATGGAGCTGTATCCAATGCTACAGCCATTACTCTGGCTGGAGGCACCGGAAGCATTCATACGAATGGAATCTATACCGGCGTTGCCAATAACACTACAGGCATTCTCGTAAATTCTACGAATGCGTATAACATATCCAATAATCTGATTCTCGCAGACCAGGCATTGACGGGCACCTCCACGGGAATCCACTTTCTTCTGGCTCTTTCCGGAGGGGCTGTGATCAACAATATGATCATTGGAAATGGAAGCAGCCCTCAGTCATTTTGCATGCGCGATGCGATAGGTCTTCCCGCCGCTGTGGATCTGGATTCCAACAACCTGTTCGGTTGTCCCAGCGGACTTATGGAAGATAGCGGAGGGGTTGCCTACGATACGATTTGCGATTCCGGCACTTCAATGCCTGCGAATCGTGGAACATTTGGTAATGCTACATGCGCTGCGATGTACGCCGATGCAGGAACAAAGCAGAATGTCTCTACAAACCCGCTTTTTCTGAATTCAGGAGCAGGCGATTTTCACTACTCGGCCAGCTCTCCCTGTCTTTCCGCCCAGGGAGGAGTGGACCCGGGCACCTATGGCATTACCGTGCGGCCAGATGCCGATTCGCAGCCTCGTCCCGGGGCGGATAGTCTGTACAGCATAGGATTATACGAACCAACCCTGGGATGTCTCTAAACCTCTAATCGCGCCAACTAGTGCTTTTTTCTTATATAGCCCGCTATATTTTTCTTGCGCTAGTAACCGAGCGTTAGGTCAAATGCAATATGAGGGTTGGGTGCTTCCTCGTTCTGCTTGCATACGCAAGCGGTTGTGTTAAGGATTATCCGGACGATAAGGACTTTTTCCTGCTGCCTGGACCTGGAATCGTATTGGGCGGCCTGGTTTATGGCCTGGAAGATCCGGGATTGGTGCTTCAGTCTGGTATTCATTTTCAATCGTTAAGCAAATCCGGTTCCTTCAAGTTCCAGGACCGATTCGAGCCGGGAGAGGCCTACGACGTAGTGCTGGCTGCGGTTCCATCTGGCTACATCTGCAATATTCAAAACGGTGGAGGCGTTCTAACCGAAGATCGACTGAATGTTCGCGTGGATTGCCTCAAAGCGGCAGAAATCACCCCTGCAGATCAATCCGTCATTCAGGGTTCCCAGCCCATTCAGGTGCGATTTACCCGATCCATGACCGGTTGCACCGTTGCTTCCAGCGGACTGGGTTCCGATGCCCACACCACCGCCTGGTCCAGCACCAACACAGCCAACGATACTTTAACGATTACTCCTGCGGGAAACTGGAATGCAGGAGCGAATCGTATTCTGCAGCTCATGAACTGCAACGATTCCGATGGCTACTTTGTGTTAAGCACCGGAATGCGATACTTTGTAGCATCCGATGTGCGATACGTCTCCACTGCGGGAAATGACATGGGCGGGACCAATAACTGCTCTTTGTCTGCTTCACCCTGCGCTACTATCGGACATGCCGTAACCCAGGCAACTGGATGCGGTGGTGCCAATACCTGCGCGATCCAGATTGCGGACGGGACCTATAACCTGGGTGCCAACGCCTTTAATATGCAGCCGCTTATTTCATTGATGGGTGGGTATTCTGCCGATTTTTCCACTCGGAATCCATGGGCTAACGGAACCGTTCTCACCGGTGGAGGAAATGGTTGCGGAGGACAGAACTGTACAATTCGCTTTATCGCTGCTCTGGACGGAAATACTGCCATTGATGGTCTGGAAATCCTGGGGCCCGGTGGGACTGATTCCACTGCAGTGTTTATGATGGGCGGAGGTTCTTTCCATAATGTTCGACTGTCCCCTGGAACCGGAACCAATTCCAGAACGGGAATTATCGTAAGCTCCTCTCCGGCCAGAACCACCGATCTGGAGGGAGTAAGAATCCTTGCCCAGGATGGCTCGGCTCAGGATGGAATCGGAGTCAGAATGGATAGCGGAACACTGCGAACTCATGCAAGCGTCATTCAAGGTTCTGCCGCAACACAGAGATCCATAGGCCTTGAGATTAATGGGGGCAACGGCCAGATCGATTCAAGCTTTATTTTCGCTCGAGATGCCGGTAACGTCAGTCATGGCCTGGCTATCAACTCAGCAGGCACCTGGCGGATCGGACATAATTACATTCGCAGTCAATCCACTGCAGCCACAGAGTCCATCGGAATGGAGATCGGGGCCAATCCGTCCGGTCCCATTTACAACAACCTTATCCAGGCCGGTGGTGGCACGAATCAGTACTGTATTCGAGATCTGGCAGGTCTGCCAGCGGCTGTGACCATGGCAAATAACAATCTCTGGAATTGCCCAGGGGCTTTTCTTCGCACCTCTGTTCAGAGTTATCCAAGCATTTGCTCCGGAAACTTTGCTACCAATTCAGGCTGTGGTACGCTCTACAGTGGTGCTTCTGCATCCGGTAATGTTAACTTTACTCCATCCTTTGTAAACGGATCCAGCGATTTCCGGTTCTCTGTTTCCAATCCGTGTTCGGTTTCGCAAGGCGGCATTGATCCCACTACTCTGTCCCAGCCAGTGTTGCCGGATGCGCTGTCTCGCGCGAGGCCGGGGGATGCCTACTTCTCCATAGGTCCCATTGAGGCGCATCTGGGTTGCACACCATAGAACTTCTTGCCGTTCTTGGCGCCTGAGTTTCTTATCCTCTCAATCACTGACGGATGTAGCTTCTGTGCCGAGGGTTCTGAATCTATCCGGTCCGTTTGCTCCCGTCAATTCATACGCTTCGGGTGATTCATATGAAACAATGAGCTGAAAGAACCCGGGACTTGCTCCCGGGCCGCTGGATTAATTCAAGTTGGATTCTCGACTGGAATGCTGTTCGCATAAGGAATGATTTGAAGCTGATTCTAGCGTTTGCTGGCCGATTGATTCTTTTTTTCGCTTCGCCCGGCCCGAATAGAGCGCAATTTCTTTCGCTTCCCTGGCTTTTTTTCGAAGACCTGGAACGTATCCAGGCCGATGAGATAGCCCTGGTCCACGGCTGCATTAAGATCTCGAGGGGAAGTTCCCGTAAGTCCTACATCAAGGCCTTTTTTGGGAGCAGCAATGGTAAATTTCACTCCCCTGGGAGGATTCGCCAGCAGTTCCCGGCCGCGGTTATACCCTACATGATGATTTCGATGCATCAAATCCCCCATGACATGACCCGGGAAAGCCAGAGCTGACAGCCACCTGGGAACAGGAGGCGAAAGATTCTTCAGCGGGGAATTTAGAACTACCGTAATATCCTTGTAGCCTGCCTGAAGTAGATCTTCTACCGGCAGAGGGTTTAATATGGCAGCGTCCGAGTACTGTTCTCCGTTCATCGGATGCTGGCCCCAGGTAGCCACTGGCAAGGAGGTGGCCGCTTT
>JBHIXQ010000260.1:0-4622 GCA_041984705.1 Leptonemataceae bacterium
CAGGTCACAATCTGATAGGCCTGAGGATAAACCCGGCCATACTTCTTGGAAATATCATACAGCCTTCGCAGTTCCGCAGTGAGCTTGCCAGCAATCAATCGCCCTCCTCCGGAATGGAGCTGCTCGATCTGGAATTCATGATGGCATAGCGGACATTTGGTGATGTCCTTGGATTTATACGAAATGGACTTAACTCTTTGATCCTTGCCGCGCATACACTTCTAGTCCTAATATCGGCATCTAAAAATGCTACAAAAAAATAGCCGGGAAAATCTAGAGGGCAATGCAGGATTTGGGGTGAGGATCATATGAGGGACGATTCCCTGTATTAGGAACCGGATTCCGGGCAGAAGAATTGAGCCAGGATTTGGAGGCCTTTTTTTGCAGCATTTTAGGGACATAATTTAGCCTGCCTGGTTGCGATTTCTTGATTGCATGGTTTTTTTCCGCATGGGTACTGTCAGGTTGGCCTTGTGAATCACCGATACATGTAGAGACTATTCAGGGGAATGGATATTATGAACCGCAAAGGAATTGCATTTGGATTGGCGCTCATCCTGCTCAGCACAGGATATACTGGAGCCGAATCTGTGGGCGAAAAGGCCTACAATAAGAGAAATGAGCTGATTATATATTTGCGCAAGCTCCGTCCGATGGCGTATAATTTTCCATGCGAGCCGTTGCCGGAATGTATGCCGCAAGACATCAATCAGCAGCGTAGAGAGCCAGGTAAAAACGTTACCGTATATCGGGACATCAAGAGAATTTACCAGGAAGGCCTGATCTATCTATTCGAGAGAAATTTCGTTAATTCATATAGCCGCTTCCTGGAAGCCCAGGCTCGTCTGGATAAACTTCTGGAAGATATGTCTCAGCAATATATTGATCGAACGGAAGTGATGATTCGAGACGCCATTGAACGTCAAAATCCAAATGATCCAAGAGATACTTCGGTAGTAGATATTTCCATCGATTACGGTCCCAACTCCAAGCTGCGAAGAGACTTTGACCAGGATCGGGAGATCCCGGTGGATGTGCGAAGATACGATCCCCGGAACTATCATTATGCTGTGAATAAGTACCGAATTGAAGCCAATATGAAAAAGGGCTACGAAATGCTGGGATTGGCCAAGGAAGCCCGTCTGCGAGCGGTTCAGATCGGTCAGGATCTGCCAGAGGGAAGGCCGCTTTCTCCGGACCAGTTGCAGAAGAGAATCAAAGGATACATGGATTCCATAGAGCTGGCTCGTCAGGCAAAAATCAACGCAGAGTTCATCTTCGCTTTGAAGTATCCTTATAAGAACTATTACATGCTCAATCCCACGGGAAAAACGGAGAAAATCGATCAGGAAAATGGCGAAATCCCTACGATTCATGGAATCAAAATGAACTGGTCCAAGAATCCCTACGCTTTTCCCAAAGAACTACATCCTCTGTTCGATTTGAGAGTCCCTCAAAAATGGCACAGGGATCTGGTGGATGCACGCGAAAAGCGCTTCGATGATGAAATTGATGTGCATCTGCGATTTCGCTACCATAAGGATGGCGAAGAGCCTGTGGAAATCATGGAAGATCCGCAGGGTCAAAACCTACAGGACGGACGGGATCCCGGACTGTAAATCGCCTCAGTAGAAATCCCTGGAGGATAGTCCTTCAAGGAGATGGGCCTGCACCGGGCCCAGAAGAGCCGGCCCATGGGTCGGCTTTTTTGCTTATATGCATCTAAATTGTACCCCTCGGGTAGATCAGAAAACAATCCGGCAGTGGAAGTACTTTCCGATATGACTTGGCCCGTGGAATTCTGATTAAGTGAGTTTCGCCGCGATAAGCCCAGTCTACGCTTCGCCTTTTCCAGTGACATTCGGCCGTATCCCGGCCCCCATTCGCCATCGACTCAGAGCATCATAAAAAAGGGGCCGATTGCTCGACCCCTTCTTCAGAATTTGCCGATACATCGGCCATCTGTTTTTTTGAATTATGCTGCTTTGGATTTTCTGCCTTTGGCAATGAACAGAATCGCCACGATTGCCAGAACAAAAAGCAAGAGCACAAGCCACCAGTATTCGATGAGCAGGAAGGTAATTCCCATGGCTACGAATGCGAATGCGAAGAATACGAATCGGATCAGACCGGCTCCGAAATCTCCAATGATTGGAATAAACTCAATCAGAGTTAACAGAGGTCCTACCAGTAGACTGAGTCCTCCACCCAGACACAGCACCGCTGCACCGAACAGAATCCAGGTCCACATAGTATCTTCAGACGCTTTTGCAGACATTACAGTTTGGTAATCCCCTGCACCAACAAGAAGGAAATCTTTGAAAGGCTCAAAGGAACTTCCTTCCAGCATCCCCACGACAGTATGCTCTGCAGCCGGATCATACGCAGTTCCAGAATAGGAGAACCTTTCGCAACCTACCGTAGGGCTGCTGGCGCATGCATCGTTTTCGTAGAATTTTCCATCGCTAAACGGATAGGCTCCGATCATATCTGCTTCCGTAATAGAAACGGAGGGCATCCCAACATAATCCCGGTCCTTCTGGCTGATGGAGTATGTGGTTCCGCTCACTTCCAGAGATGGATCTACAGATCCGCTGTAATCCGGAATGGCAAAAGCCGGGTTCACTCGTCCCTCTTTGGCGCATTGCTTTCCGTCCGCAGAGGATTGAGGATTGCTCAGCCAGTCGGTCTCGCAAACATAGTATTTCTCGGTTTTTTCTCCGACTTTTCTGGACTTCTCTACGTTCTTGTAGCCATACATCTCACGACTCTTGTTTAGAGTCAGAAAGTTTCCGGGCTTAACAACTCCTGGCTCACCCAGGGCAGGCGCCTTCAAAGTTCCGCTGGAATAAACCGCTTTTCCTTCATCTTTAGCTTTTGCGATCTCTTCAACCTTGAAAGCTCCGGCCAGCTCCTCAGAAGCCTGGTCGCGCTGGGAAGCATACCATACAACAACAAAGCTTGCTGGAATCAGTACCAGACCAAGCAGCACTCCCATTACGGAGTTCTTTAATTTATCTAACGCGCCTTCCTCTTCGGCCATATAAATCTCCTTCTTACTCGTCTTCCATCGGCGCCCTAACGCGCGATGAGTAATATTAGCTTTTGTCCAGGATTCTGGACCTGGCTCATTATAGACATGGATTCTGAATTGCAACCGAAATCCGGTTTTCGTTCATCAGGTGTGACTCTCATCGAGACAATGTCCGAATTATCCAGGAATCATCGTGAATCTCTGAATTAGCCGAAGGATTGTTACAGAATGCAAGGAGAGTATACCGCCCGGGATGGACCGGGCGGTATTGAAATCGCGGCTATGTAGTTTGATACAGGATCTACCCGGCAACAACTGGTATCCCGGACTCCCCACGCGATGCCGCAGACCGCGCGCGGTGGAATGTTTACCAGCCTTCCCGATCCGGAAATTCGGGCGATGGCTCCTGGAGAGCATTTTGCACCAGATCCATCATGGAAGAGTAGAATCGAGCATTCAGCCCTTCTCGAACGTGATCTGGCAGCTCTTCGTAGTCCGGTCGATTCTTCTCCGGCAGAAATACATTGCTGATTCCTGCAGTCCGGGCAGCCAGAACTTTCTCCTTGATTCCTCCAACAGGAAGTACCCTTCCTCTCAACGATATTTCGCCAGTCATGGCAAGATCATCCTTCAGCGGTCGATTGGTAAATAGACTGGTGAGAGCTGTGAGAAGAGTAACCCCTGCCGATGGGCCGTCCTTGGGAGTGGCTCCGCTGGGGATATGCACATGCAGATCCTTATGCTTCAGACTCTGAGGATCAATTCCCAGTTCTTTTGCATGGGCCTTGAGAAAAGAAAGGGCCGCCAGAGCAGATTCCTTCATTACATCACCCAGCTGTCCGGAAAGTCGAAGCTCTCCTTTTCCTTCGTATCCAGTGGCTTCAATGTAGAGAATGTCTCCTCCCACCGGAGTCCAGGCAAGTCCGATGGCCACACCGGGCGCTCTGGTATCTTCTTTGATATCGCGAATGAATCGATCTCGACCCAGATGCTCCTGAACTTCATCGCGACCAAATAACTGAGATGATTCGTCCTGCGGATTTTCATGAATCTTGAGCACTGCCTTTCGAGCCAGGGATTCCAGCTTTCGCTTGAGCGTACGCACCCCGGCTTCCCGGGTATGATTTTCGATGACCCTGCGAATGGCCTCATCCTGGATTTGAACCTTGCCATCCTGCAGTTTGAGATCTGTCAGAATCTTCGGCAGTAAATGCTTCTTCGCAATAGCTTCCTTTTCTGCCAGGGTATAGCCAGAAAGAGTTACCACCTCCATGCGATCCAGAAGAGGTGCCGGGATGGTTTCCAGGCTATTCGCAGTACAAATGAACAATGCTCGAGAAAGATCATAGGAAAGACCCAGATAATGGTCTTCGAAATGACTGTTCTGCTCCGGATCCAGCACTTCAAGTAGTGCTGCTGAAGGATCTCCATGATAGGAAGCACCGGTCTTATCGATCTCATCCAGCAGAAATACAGGATCTCTTGTGCGAGCCTTCTTCATAGCGGCCAGGATCTTTCCTGGAAGAGCGCCTACATAGGTTCTTCTATGGCCACGAATCTCTGCTTCATCCCTGACTCCACCAAGAGC